>CAIJLM010000594.1 GCA_903821495.1 uncultured Chthonomonas sp.
AGATACTGGAAAATACAGTGATTGGAAATAACTGCATGGTGGAGATGGGCGCAGTCGTGAAAGTCAGCATCTTATGGGATGGCGCGGTGATTATGCGAAACACCCATATCGAACGCTGTGTGGTGGGGCAAGATTGCCATGTTAAGACGAATGCCGCTATCTTCGATGGGATTATCGTGAATCCGCAACGCCCGGAGGAGGCGGGTAAGTAGTCTCCCTTACGCGGTATATCGCTACTGCGTATAGGGTCTGCACGTCCAACTCGCGCCATCGGAGACGCAGGTTATCGCGCCCTGCCTGTCTGTGCGAAACACCTGCGCCCCCTGCCTGTTCAGTCGCTCTAGGGTGGCGGGGGCGGGGTGTCCGAAGGGGTTGCGCTTGCCTACCGATATGACCGCGATTTTTGGCGCGACCCGCCGTAAGAACGGCTCCGTCGTAGAGGTTCGGCTTCCGTGATGCCCCACTTTCAGAAGTTGAGTTGAGGAGAGAGTTCCGCCCTGTAGTATTCTCTCCTCTTCGGCGGTATCCGCATCGCCCGTAAGTAGCAGTGAACTCGCGCCATAGGTCAAGCGTAGTACAACGCTGTGCGAATTCGTCGGTTCGTTCACATCGTCCCCGATAGGCGCGACGACCTGCGCCACGACTCCGCCCCCCAAGTCCATCGTCTCGCCCTGCCTTGCATGATGCACTGCAACACCGGTTTGAGTCGCTCGCTTTACGACCTCCTCCTGATTTGGCTGCCTGTCCTGCCCGTTCGTCGCCAACATCCCCACAGGGAATCTGTCTAGAAGTGTATCCGCTCCGCCGATGTGGTCAAGGTCTGGGTGCGTCAAGAGCAGAAGGTCGACCCTCTGCACTCCCTGACTCCGCAGATAGGGGGCGACCACCCGCCTACCCATATCGTCCTGTCCGTCGAGAGAGCGATTCCCTGTGTCTATCACGATAACCTGCCCTGTCGGGGTCTGTATCACGCACGAGTCGCCCTGCCCCACATCTAAGAATACGACGCGCAGTTGCGTACTCTGACGTAGAGAGAGGCGTGGCGCAAGCAGGATTCCCGCGTTGAGGAGTGTAATAAGAAGAGTGAGTTGAAGGGCGGTTGAGCGTCGCATAGCGCCGTACTAATTCGCCATTCGCTCTGAAAAAACCTGTCTCGCCCTATGTTTTACCGCCATCGCCAAGCATCCCTCTCCCAATTCAAGAGAAGGACTTACCTAGCAAGGTCAATCTGTCTATGCACACCTCCTACCATATCAACCTGAGCGCCGCTGAGATAGAGGGCGCGACTATCGCGATACTTCCCGGAGACCCGGCGCGTGTCGAAACCATCGCGCAGACCGCCCCTTTCACAAACGCCCGCCTTCTTACACAGAAACGCGAATACTGCTCGTGGCTCGCCTACATGGAGGGCGTTCCTGTGTTGATAACCTCGACAGGAATTGGCGGACCTTCGCTTGGCATTGCGGTGGAGGAGTTGGCAATGCTGGGGGTAAAAACGATGGCGCGGGTGGGAACGTGCGGCGCTATTCAAGGGAATATCCATGTTGGCGACGCTATTATCACCTCTGGGGCGGTTCGTATGGAGGGCGCATCCTCGCACTACGCGCCGATAGAGTACCCGGCAGTCGCGCAGCATGAGGTAGTGCAGGCTCTTATTGCAGGCGCGAAGCAGGCGGAACTGACCTATCATGTGGGGATAACCTGCTCTACCGATACGTTCTATCCCGGTCAAGAGCGCTACGACTCTTACACGAAGTATGTGCCGCGCCGTTTTCAAGGGATAACCGAAGAGTGGCGGCGGCTTCATGTGTTGAACTACGAGATGGAGGCGGCGACTCTGCTGACTCTCGCCTCTGTCATGGGGCTACGCGCGGGGTGCGTCTGCGGGGTGATAGTCAATCGGTCTCGAAGCGAGGCTATCTCCGCCGAAGCGTTAAGAGCGGGCGAGAGCGCGGGAGTGCAGTGTGTTACGCTGGGTATTGCGAACCTGATTCGGCAGGAGCGGGAGTAGCGCTACTACTATCGCCAAAGAGAGGAAGGCTGAAACCGTGCAGAACTTGGAACCCTATCGCCCCGCCTATCACTACACGCCCTTGCGAAACTTTATGAACGACCCGAATGGACTGGTCTACTATAAGGGCGAGTTTCACCTGTTTCACCAGTACAATCCGTTTGGGAACTCTTGGGGACACATGAGTTGGAATCACGCCGTCAGCCGTGACTTGATTCACTGGGAGTATCTAGGAGTCGCCCTCAAGGAAGAGGACGGAGTGATGATATTCTCTGGTAGCGTTGTCGTGGACGAAAACAACGCCAGTGGCTTCGGAACGAAACGAAACCCGCCGATGGTGGCAATATACACAGGACACCTCGTCGCCGACGAGATGCAGAGCCAGTGTCTCGCGGTTAGCCTCGACAAGGGGCGGACATGGACGAAGTACGCGCAGAACCCCGTCATTGGCTGGGAGAAGGACTTCCGCGACCCCAAAGTGTTTTGGCACGCGCCTACCCAAAAGTGGGTGATGGTCGTTGCGAAAGCGGCGGACAAAAGGTTGCGGTTTTATGGTTCATCGGACTTGAAACAGTGGACGCTCCTTAGCGAATTCGGAGGCGCGGGCGTTCCTGACGACCAGAAGACGAACTGGGAGTGCCCCGACCTGTTTCCTCTGCCCATTGAGGGAGAGGAGGGGGCGCAGAAGTGGGCGCTGCACGCGGGCATGGGAGGCGGGCATATTAGCGGCGGCTCTGGCGGCGAGTACTTTATTGGCGAGTTTGACGGCGTGGCGTTTCACAGCGACAACCCCTCCGACACAGTTCTCTGGGCGGACTACGGCAAAGACAACTACGCCGCCGTCTCGTGGTCAGGAGTTACCGGAAAGAGCGGCGAAGCCTACTGGCTCGGCTGGATGAGTAACTGGCGCTACGCCAACGACCTGCCTACCACGCCTTTCCGCAACGCGCTCACGCTTCCGCGCCTCCTCTCCTTGCGCCGTTTTGAGGAGGGGCTACGGCTGATTCAACGCCCTGCGCCGCAACTAAAAAAACTGCGTGGCGCGAAGCGGCGCTACTCCGCAAGAACCATCACCTCCGAAAAACCCTTTACGCCGCAGGGCGAGAGTTGGGGCGAGGCGCTGGAAATCGTCGCGGAGTTTGAGTTGGAGTCGGCGAAAGAGTTCGGGCTATTGGTGCGAGAGGGGGAGGAGGAGCGAACGCTCATCGGCTACAATACGGAGGCGAGGCAGTTATTCGTGGATAGAACTCGCTCTGGTAGAAGCGACTTTTCGTCCTCCTTTGCGGGTCGTCATTTCGGCGCTATGCGGACGAACGGGAATCGCGTTAGTCTCCATCTCTTCGTGGATAGGTCGTCGGTGGAGGTGTTCGGCAACGATGGCGAGACGGTTATCACGGAGCTGATATTTCCTAAGCCCGACAGTCAGGGGCTATCCGTCTATGCGGAGGGGGGTAGCGTCCGCCTAATAAGTATGACGGTATGGAGGCTCCAGACGGCGTTCGCGCCTATCGCGGGAGGCTAAAGCGTGTTGTTTTCCGCCCCCAGTTCGTCCTGCGGACGCGCCCCCTCCAACTTTAGAGGAGCGGCTTCCACTTCACGGCGCAGGTTAGCAAGTCTTTCACGGTAGAGCGTGAAGTTGGGATAGGTCTCCGCTTCCTCTATCAGTTGGAGGGCGCGGGCGTAGTTTTTGCGTTGGGCATAGACGCTCGCTTGCAGGTAGAGGGAGTTCGCGAGTTCGCGCTTGGTGGCGTGTTGGTTGTAACCGCGTTCCGCATAGTCCAGTGCACGGTCAAGGTCGCCCCGCGCCAACGCAAGCGTGGAGAGCGCCCTATAAGGGTGGCTACACGCGGCTTCTTCTAGATTTTGAAGGAGCTGAATTAAATTCGCTTCCGCCTGTTGCGCCGCCATCCTGTCTCCTGAATCCGTTGCATCAATAACCTGATTCGCCAGAAAAACGCTCTGTAGACGAGGGGATGAAGCGCCACTCTTCTCCGCTAAAATCTGATTTTGTAATGCCTCCGCAAAACGCCCTTGATAGTAGGCGCAACTGCCGAGAAGGCTGTATGTACACGCTTTCATCCCAACGAGAAGATATTGAGAGGGTTCCATCATCGTTTTCAGGGCTGTTTCCGCTTCGTCAAAGCGTTCTGCGTAGAACGCGACTCCCGCTAGTAAATAGCTCACAGACGGCTCCATTCGCGATTTAGGGATAATATCAGAGCGTGCCTCCTTCGCCAGAATATCCGCCTCTTGAATCTCCCCCTCTTCCGCATGGTAAAAGGCGGAAAGAGCCATTGCAACTGCATAATACTGTAAGAACCCCGGTCTATTCGCCCCTTTCAGAAGGGGAAGCGCTTTGTTAAGCCATTCGACAGCCTTTTTTTTGTCTCCTATTTCTGAATAACAGGCGGCGATATTGTATGCCGACGTAGCGCGAGACCTCTTACCGAAACAGCTGTATAGCGGGGAGAAGTAGCGATAGAGCCTTAACGCCTTGTGCGCCTCTCCTTTAATGAGGTAGGAACGGGCGAAATAGGTGGGCGCATATATCAATAAAAACAGAACGCCGAGATACAGAGTCATAAATACAGGGAAACTCATAGAAAACACCTCCTTCACACAAGGCTAACAGCGCACATCGCGGGGCGCGAACACGAACGCGCTCACAAAGAGTTGACGTTTAGGCAAATGGGCGATGCCTTATAGCCGTTTATGACTAATCGGTGGCGCCCCTGGAGTAGAGTTCTTCTGCTCAAGGAGGAGCCAAGCCCAATGGATTCTAGCACACTTTCCGCGTTTCGCTCCGCGTTGTACGGCTGTTTCTTGAAATGTAGCGACGCGCTTATGAACGCGGTAGACGCTCTGTTTACGGACTGCGCCGCGCAGAGTGGAAGTGGTGTAGCCTCTACAAAGCCCTCAAGAAAGGAGATGGCTAGGAGAGGAGTTTTTGTCGTTGAGACTAGAGCCTGTGCGTGTTGTCCCAAGATTGGGTCTTGTGTGCATTTTTTCGCGCCTTTTCGCGTTTTTCGCGGTTAATTCCCAAAAGAGTGAACTCTTGCGCGGTATTGAGGTTAAGAAGTAGTCTGAGAATGTTTGTAAATCATTCTTGTCAGCAAAATCGTCAAAGTAGCTCTTGATTTGAGGACAGTAGCGTGCCTTCTATGGGATAAATCGGCTCCCAAATCTGCCCAATTCCGCGCACTTTTATGTTATTACAAGAGTTCTCAGACTACTTCTTAGGAAAAGGAGCCTAACACCCAACAGAGTCGGCTACCGCCCTAGTCACCCCTCGCCCAGAATTGGGAGAGGGGACGGGGGTGAAGGCTTACGGTTCCCTAATAACCGATACACCAAACATCATCGGCCCCCATTGACGTTACGCTCCGAAGAAATTGTAGGTTCGCACGTTGAGAATAAGGCTGACTAGCCCCCACCCGCACCCCATCACGCAGTCCCCCAGAATCAGCCCCAGAAAAAAGGGCAAGAGAAGCCTATAGAGGCGAGAGCCGCCGTACCGCAAAATAAGCCCCTTCGCCATCCACGCG
>CAIJLM010000595.1 GCA_903821495.1 uncultured Chthonomonas sp.
CAAGGATTTAGGTCCAACCGGAAATAATATAGATATTGGCTTCTTTTTGCATGCAGGTTTGGTTGTTGATGCGGAGCTGGATTTTAGCCTTGGATTCAGCTACATAAAGCTTTGGAACCAATATCCTCACCATCACTCCGGGCGCTTCGCGTATTCGCATAAACGCCTCTACCGTTCAAGGGAACACGACGGTTCCCAACCGCCTGACTCTCGCCGATGCAAAACTCATTGGGCGAAACTTCACAAAAAGCATACTGGCGGTTGCGCCGCAGGTTCGCGGGCAGGTGCAGATTCGCTTGGGCGGAGCCGACGCGACAACTAACCTAACAGGCTCCACAACGGACTACCCGCTCGTCAGCAACTCTAGCGTAAGCAGGGGGCGATTCTTTACCGCCGCTGAGACGGACGGCAGTCAGAAAGTCTGCGTCATCGGGGTTACCGTCGCGGAGAAGTTGACGGGCGACGCGGCGACAGACCTTACGGGGCAGACCATCGCCATAAACCGTCAACAGTTTCTAGTTATCGGAATGCTGACCTCTAAGGGAGTTGGCGGACCCGGGCAAGACCAAGACGACTCGATACTCGCGCCCATAACCACGGCGATGCGGCGCATTCTAAACAAGCAGTTCATCAATGCTCTGAGCGTGCGTTGCGTTGACGCGCCGACGATGCTACTGGCGCAAGAGCAGATATCAAACTTTCTACGTAGTCGCCACCACCTACAGCCGCCCTTTCCGGCAAATGACGACTTCAATGTACGTAGTTCGACGGAACTGATGGCGCGTGTGCAGAGTATCACAGGCACGATGACCTCCCTACTCAGCGCCGTCGCGGTCATTTCGCTCCTCGTGGGAGGCATTGGAATTATGAACATTATGCTCGTCTCCGTGACAGAGAGAACGCGAGAGATAGGGATTCGCAAAGCGATAGGGGCGACTCCTTTCGACATCCGCTTACAGTTCCTCATAGAATCGGCGATTCTTTCGATACTCGGCGGCGTTGTAGGTATCGGGACGGGAGTTGGAGGGGCTATCCTTTTAGCGAAAATCAGCGGGTGGAGTACGATTGTCAGCCCTGCGTCCATAGTGGTTGCGTTAGCGGTATCGGCGGGTATCGGTATTTTCTTCGGCATCTATCCCGCTAGTAAAGCCGCCGCCCTCCATCCCATTGACGCTCTGCACTACGAATAGACTCCGCTTCCGCTAGAAACGAGGCGCATTATGCCCGACTTCATCGAACCCGCCCTGCTCCTGAGCCTACGCGATATAACAAAAATATATACGATTGGCGACCAGGAAGTCCACGCCCTTGACGGCGTTGACCTTGACATCTATCACGGCGAGTTTGTCGCTATTATGGGTCCCTCCGGCTCCGGTAAATCCACGCTACTCAACATCATCGGTTGCCTAGATGCGCCGAGCGGCGGCTCTTATGAACTGGATGGCATTGATGTCTCCGAGATGGACGAAACGGAACAGGCGCACGTCCGCAACCAGAGAATAGGGTTTGTTTTTCAGGGATTCAACCTTTTGCCACGCACTACCGCCCTGAAAAACGTGGAGCTACCCCTGCTCTATGGTCATCGCAAAGACCTTACCGAAGTCGCGACTGCGGCGTTGGAGAAGGTGGGGCTAGGCGACCGCCTCTACCATAAATCCAGCCAACTTTCCGGAGGGCAACAACAGCGCGTAGCCATAGCGCGCGCGCTCTCCATGAACCCGCCCCTAATACTCGCCGACGAGCCTACCGGAAATCTTGCAACTAAACAGAGCGAGGAGATAATGGGGATTTTTCAGCAGGTAAACAATGAGGGGTAGGGCAACATTAGTTGGTGACAATGTTGTTTGCTCCTTGTAATTTGTCGTCCCTGTATTTAGGCTTTCTCCCTCGCCTCTTTTTGGGTACAAAG
>CAIJLM010000596.1 GCA_903821495.1 uncultured Chthonomonas sp.
AGAACACAATCCGTTTCCTCGGGATCTGCGGAACGAGGTCTAAGCCTCTAGGACAGGTGCGCGTTTATGGAAACGAACGCGTTCTCTAGACTTATTCTAACATACAAGGACAGGATGAGGGCGGAAGGGGACGGGGGTAGGTTCCCTAAAGAGAGATAGGCGAATCGAGATTTGACGCTATAGAGGCAGGAAAACGGAGGGGGTAACGCGAAGTATACCACTTGGAACACCCTGTGAACACCTATAGGCACAGGGAGAAAAGGAAGGAACGCCAAAGATGTCTGCTATCAACCTCTCTGATTTTCTTGCGAACAAGATACGCGCCGCTGGCGGCGCGCTACACGACGCTGTAGCGAAGATGCCCGAAGACCGCCTTGTATGGCATCCTGAAACCGAAGGCAACAAGGGGCGCGACGCGCTCGACCAGGCGCTAGAGTGCGCCTACCTCAATGAGTGGGTCGCTGAGGCGTACCGCTCCGGGAATATGCCGCCCCTAAGTTGGGACGACTACAAAGTCGCTACCGATGCGCGTCGTAACAAGGCGGACTGCCTCGCATGGCTCCAGTCCTCCACCGAAGCGCTTGCAAGCGCGATTGCGAACTTCCCCGCCGAGAAACTAGGCGACGCGACGACAGACCCCATCCATGGCGGGAAGGAGACCACCTGGGCGGACTTCGCGATAGACCTTTTCTACTGGAACACGGTCTACCATGAGGGGCAGGTCAACTACATTCAGGTTCTCTACGGAGATATGTCCTAAACAGATAAGAGCGTAAAGAGGGGCTAATTTGACGGGCGATACGCTTCGCCTTTGGCAAATTAGCCCCTCTTTCTGTATTCGCTTCTCAAGGCAGGATATTCTTTAAGAGATGGCGAAATGTTAGGTTGAGAATTCGATAGAGATTCAGGGAGAGGCAAACATGGCGAAACTGCTGGCGGAGAGTCTGGTGCGGGATGTCCCCGATTTTCCCAAACCCGGTATTATATTTAAAGACATCACCCCGATTGTGCAGGACGGTCCCGCTCTGCTAGAGGTGGTGCAGGGGCTGGCGAACTGGGCGAGAGAACAGCGCGTGGATGTGGTGATGGGGATTGAGGCGAGAGGCTTCATCTTTGGGGTTCCCGTTGCGTTGGAGTTGGGGGTCGGGTTCGTTCCCCTCCGCAAAATGGGTAAACTACCCTATAACCGCATTACCGAAGAGTATGCGCTAGAGTACGGAACCAACACCGTAGAGATGCACACCGATTCGATTAAGAAGGGGCAGCGCGTCCTGATAGTGGACGACCTTTTGGCGACGGGCGGCACGGCGGCGGCGGCGACGCGCCTCGTGGAGCGCGTAGGCGGTGTCGTGACTGGGTTGTGTTTCGTCATTGAACTCAACTTTTTGGAGGGGCGTAAAGTCCTGAGCCAGTACGACGTAAAGTCGCTTATCAACTACGACTAGCCGTCACACTGCGTCCGTTGCATCGTCTCCTTTGATAACTACTGGGAACTTCGCTCCTGCGCTCTCTAGCGAAAGGCGAGGTCGCCGCAAGAAAGGAAATCTAATCATGAAACATCGTCCCATTTTTCTCTCCGTTATCGCGTGTGTGGGTATCGTCGCTGTCGCCAACCCTGCGTTCGCTTTGCAAAAAAGCAAGCATCATAGAGGGCATAGAGCCTCTGCGAAGGGCGGCGGCGGCTCTAGCGTAGGCGGGATTGGCGCGCTCGCCGTCGTGGACGCTTTTGAGAAGGCGTATCAACGTAAAGATAAGAACGCTATGATACTGAAACTGATGACCCCAACCAAAGAGGTGGGGATTCTGAACAAGCGGTATCAGTGGTTGCGCGGGTATGGCGTAGACGAACTGCCCTCTGCGGTGCGTCCGCCTATTCTTTTCACTACCGCGCCCGGATCCTACGTTCCCACAACCTATAAGGTGGTGAGTTCCGGTGCAAACTCCTCTCAAGAGTACTCTGTTACCGTAAAAGAGAAGGGCGGTTGCCGGGAAGAGGGCGTAAACTACTCTGTGGAGCGTGTGCGCCGCTTCAAACTGGTTAAGGTGAACGGCAGGTGGCTGGTTTCGGACTATGTGAACCCCACGAATACGGAAGAGTACGGCTTTTTTGTGGACGATATTAGCGACAAAATGGTGAAAAAGTAGCCCGTAAAGGAGACACGATGGATTCGCTTCCGCCCGAAGAGATGCCAGACCAAGAGACTATCTGCGCCCACTGGGGAGAAGACCGCACCCGCTATCTGGGCGCGGTCATCCCTCCTATTTTCCAAAACTCCCTCTTCACAAACCCCACCTGTGAAGACCGCAACGAAAATCGGAGCGTAGACTCCTACGACTACACCCGCGTAGAGAACCCCACCACCGAAATCACCGAAGCGAAACTCGCCGCCCTCGTCAAAGGGGAGCGGGCGCGTTGCTTCGGGAGTGGTATGGCGGCTATCTCCTCGACGATTCTTTCGCTGGTGAAGGCGGGAGTCCACGTTGTGGCGGTGG
>CAIJLM010000597.1 GCA_903821495.1 uncultured Chthonomonas sp.
CACAAGGACTAACCCTGCTTCGCTCTCGTCAATCCGGTCAATCACGCCTGTAAGGGAGTGTTCTCCAAAAGGAATCTCAAAGGCGAACTCCGCTACCAGTGGCGGAAGCCCTCTTCTACGGTCCGACAGGTAGCTTTGTAGAATGAGAGCCCCTAGCGCAAAGTAGTTTTCCTCTCCCGTTGAGGCGGGAAACGCCTCCTGCTCCATGAGCGTCGCCCACTCTCTACGAAACCCTTGAACCGCCGCCTCCACATCGGGAGGTATTCCGTTCGACATCCATTCCTGTTCAAAGGTCTGGATGGCGGTGTGAATCGCTCCTCCAAAAGCGAGGGGAGGCGAAAACGGTCTGGGCAGGCACTCCACATAGAGGTAGCGATACTTTCGGGGACAATCGAGGTAGGTCTGAAGACGGGTAGCGCTTATCTTCATAAGGCGAACTCGCAATCTGAGGGTGACATAACAAAACCCTCCTTTCTGAGTTTTTAAAGAGCATGGTTAGACCGTTTTGGTCTTGCCCTTTCAGTAAGGAGGGTAGCTTGGTTAGCGCACGCGGACAACAAACGGTGCGAGGGTGCAACTCTCTACACGAGGCGCTTCTTTTTATCGGTGCGTTTGCTCTGCACAATCCCGCGCACTACCCCAACCTGCTCGTGCATATCGCGCACGAAATCGGGGTCTAGTTTGGTATAGATGAGCGTAGTTTTGGTATCTTTGTGTCCTGCGATGCTTTGCGCCGCCAATAAGTTGTACTTCGCTAAGCGGTTAAGGCTATACCGACGTAGACTGTGAAGCGAGATATTCGTCGTAAGACCTGCAAACTTCACGTACTTCTTGAGGGATTTGAGGAACCGTCCCTCGTCAATCCGTCCACCTGTTTCACTGAGGAATAGCCAACCCTCATCTTCTTCCTTTGGTACGTTTGTCATTACCCGTTTGCGAACCTTGAGCCATGCTGTAATCGCTTCGGTGCAGTCCTTAGAGACCGGAATAGCGCGTGGTTCGCGTCCTTTGCTCTGGCGGATAGTGATTTGGCGTTGTGTCGCCTGATAGTCGTCCATCTTCAAACTGAGGATTTCGCCGATACGGCAGGCGCTGTCCAAAAGTAGGAGGATAAGCCCGTAGTTACGTTCGCGATGGAAAGAACGCTTATTGGCGGGAGAGAACCGAATTTCAGGATTGCGGGTTGCATCCCAATAGTTGGGGATAGCGGCGAGCAGTGACCGCATATCCTCTTCGGTGGGCATATATTTTGCAGGGGTGGGAGCGTTGCGAACCTCATAGTCTGCAAGGAGACTTCGAGGTATAGCGTCGTTGCGGACGCACCACTTCATGAAGACTTTGGCGGTCAGCGCGTCGTGGTGAAGGGTGGTTTGAGATATGCCTTGTTCCGAGCGGAGGACAAGATACTCATCGAGGTGGCGTTTGCCGAAACGTTCGAGAGGTACATTGTTGAGATTCGCCCATCTCGTCAGCCCCGCAAGTTGCGTCGCATAGAAGCGAACGGTCTTGGGAGCGCGAACGGCTTTGAGATGTAGAAGGAAGCTTTTGAGGGCTTCTTCCCAGGTTGTGGAGGTGAAAGCTGTGTCCATCTGAGTTGTTCCTAATGATGTGTCACCAACAGAGTAGCAGTGTCTGTTAATATTTGTCAAGAGGAAACAACTATCAGGTTTATGGGTCGTCAGGGACTCGAACCCTGGGCCAGCTGATTAAGAGTCAGCTGCTCTGCCAACTGAGCTAACGACCCAATTCAATCTAACATTCACATTATGGATTGGAATTGAATTTTTGTC
>CAIJLM010000598.1 GCA_903821495.1 uncultured Chthonomonas sp.
CACAATGGAGAACCGCCAATGCCTCTCACTACCCGACAACTCGAACAGTACTTTTCAGAGGGCTTCCTCATTGTCCCCGACTTCTTTACACAGCAGGAGTTGGAACCCGTTATGGCGGAGGTCAATGGGCTGGTAGACAGGCTGGCGAACCGCCTCTATGAAGCAGGGCGAATCACAAACAGGCATGAGAACGCAGACTTCACGACGCGGCTGGCGCTACTCGAAGCGGAGTATCAGGGCGCGGCGGTGCTAATTCATATCGGCGGTATACTCGGCGCGGCGTTGGCAGACCTCTGGGGTTCTCCGCGCCTTTTGGATGTGGTTGAGCAGATGATAGGGACGGAGATTGCCGGGCATCCCGTCTGGAATCTACGCTCCAAAACGCCGCGAAATCCGCTCGTCACCGTCCCTTGGCATCAGGATACCGCCTATCTCGCGACGGGCTGTCACTCCACTCTACAACCGACGGCGTGGATACCGCTGGTGGATGCAAACGGTCTGAACGGAACCCTACAGGTATTGAAAGGCGGTCACAGAAGCGGGCAAATCTTCAAGCACCATTTAGAAAACAGGGTCGGCGACAAAGCCTCATGGTATCTCTACATTGAGGAAAAAGACCTGCCCCAAGGCGAAATCGTAACCTGCGAAATGCCGCTCGGCTCCGTCCTATTTCTCAATCAGCTGATACCGCACCGTAGCACAGAGAACTTTTCCGCTCATGTGCGATGGAGCGTAGACTTACGCTGGCAACGCCCCGACGAGCCCTCCGGCTTTGAGGGTATCAAGGACTGTATCCTCATGCGGACGGCGAAAGACCCCGACTATCGCCCAGACTGGACGGGTTGGGCGAAGCAGAACCGCATTACGGACGCATTTCTTGAGAGCCTAGAGATGCCGAAAGATGAGTTTAACGCGATGGTTTCTGGTCCTTGGATGGAGCGATGGCAGGAGGCGGAGTAGCGATGGAGAACACAATAACCGCCGTCAGTCGCCGCTTTTTTGAGGAGGTAGTTCTGCCGATACTGGAACGAGAGTTTCCCGCTGAAACCGCGCAGACCGCTTTCGGGCTTTTCGGGTACGGCTCAGAGGCGCTAGAGTTGGACGACAACTTTTCTCGCGACCACCACTGGGGGTTAAGAATCGACGCGCTTATGCCGGACTCGCTGTTTCAGAGTCGGCGCGAACAGATAGTGCAAGCGGTCAGCGCAAATCTTCCCGCCGCCTTTGAGGGCTACCCCCTACGCGAAGGGCATATCGCTGGCGCGGGGCTGGCGATAGACAGCCTCCCCGCCTTCCTCACGCGCACTATAGGCATTGACCGCACTCCTGAGACCTATGAGGAGTGGCTGAACATTCCGGAAGAGGACATCACGCATATCATCAATGGCGAGGTGTGGAGCGATACCGATGGGCGCTTCACGGCTATCCGCGAAGCCTTTCAGACCTACTATCCCGAACCTGTACGGCTACGCCGAATCGCGCACTGGTGTCGCTACTTCTCTGGAATGGGAGCCTACGCCCTCAAACGCGCCCTCCTCCGCGACAACGAGTTCTACGCGACGACTGCTTTCGCAAGAGCCATTCGTCTGGGCGTGCAGTTGGCGTTTCTGCTAGACAGACGCTACTTCCCGTATGATAAGTGGCTAATGACCTACTTTGAGCGTCTGCCTCGCCTTGCTACCCCGCTTTTCCCTCTCGTTACAGAGGCAGTGCGGCTCTCCACAGGGTGGGAGCGCAAACTGGAACTGCTAGACGCTATGGCGGACATTCTGGACGCTACCATGGTGGCGGATGGGATTATCAAGCCTCACCCCAAGTTTAGAGGCTCGCCTACCTCTGGTTATCGTCTGCTGGAACACGCCTACGCTGAACTCATTCAGAATGCGCCAGAAGAGATTAAGGGAGTCGTCCCTGTGTGGGAGCAAATCTACCTTGAGCGGTTCCACTCCAAGTACGTGGATTCGCTGGATTTGGATGTTTGGGACAGTATTTTGAGTCTGCATCCCGCTTCGTAGAGCGAGGCTTTATGGGCTTATAATTAGGCTCTAGGTTTCCGGGGTAGGGCAACATTAGTTGGTGACAATGTTGTTTGCTCCTTGTAATTTGTCGTCCCTGTATTTAGGCTTTCTCCCTCGCCTCTTTTTGGGTACAAAG
>CAIJLM010000599.1 GCA_903821495.1 uncultured Chthonomonas sp.
AGGGACCCCTTACCGGGGTGGTGATAGACCCGCTTACAGGAGAGTCGAAACTTCGCGTTTTCTCGACAGACCCGCGCGTCAACTCGCAAACGTTTATGCAGAGCCTCCTCATTGGCGACCCTACTCAGTTGGAGCGGTTGGGAAGCGTACCAGGGCAAGTGCTTACTCAGCAACTCGCAAACGCCTTTACGGGGGCGGTTCTGCCCGATGTGTTCGATAAGCCCGCCGAGCAGTTGGGGCTTCGCGACCTCTCGCTAACCTACGACCCAATTCGCAACGTGACTTTAAATCTTTCGCGCAATCTTTTTGGACCCGTCTATATCAGTTATAGCCGTAGCCTCTCTTCCAACCATGAACTGTATACATTTCGTACCAGTTTACGCATAAAAGACCGGTATCAGATGACTTATGAGATACGAGAGCAGAATGAACAGAGGATATTATTGGAAGGAATCTTCCGATGGTAACGCGAAACTACTGCCTATAACTGCCCGCTTATTGGGGAGCGCTCTCTCTGTTTCTATATTTCTCTCACTTTTGACTGTAACAAACAACATGATGCTTCGTCCTATAGGTCAATACCAAGTAATCCTTAACGACGGTGAGAGGCGTATAGAAGTATGTCTGTGGCGCAAACTGGAACCTGTGCAGATTGGAGCCGATACCGTTTCGCTTCGTGCGAGCAGGCTATTCCTGTCGTCACGACATTTCCCGAAGCGCAGAATCGGACAACTCAAACGCCGCTTCGCCCTGTGGAGGGGCTTCAGAGAGATGCCGATACCGTCGTGAACACGTTCCAACCGGAAGATGCAGACCGTAATCTGGACTTTGATGCGTTGGTCGCAAAGTATGAGCGAAAAATCTTCAACGTGATTTATCGCCTTATAGGCGACTATGAGGAGGCGACTGACCTGACGCAAGAGACTTTTATTAGCGCTTTCAAGCACTACGATAAGTTTCGAGGCGAATCCAAAGTCTTTACGTGGCTCTATCAAATTGCGCGTAACCTCTGTATCAATCGGATACGTCAGCGCGACCGCCAAAGGGTTCTCCGCGTAGAGTCTTTAGACCAACCCCGCGAGTCGTTGAACGACGATGGCATGACGCTGGAAGTTCCGGACTGGACTCACTCGCCTCAGAATGTGCTGGAGGATAAAGAGCTTCGCGAACGCATTATGACGGCTATCGAATCGCTTCCGCCGGACTACCGGGAGGTAGTGGTCTTGCGCGAATTTCAGAACCTTTCGTACAATGAGATTGTGGAGGTAACGGGGCTGACCCTTGAGAATGTGAAGACGCGCCTCTCAAGGGCGAGAGGGATGTTGCGGCGCAAATTGGAGCCTTACTACAGGCATTCTTGAATCTTGCCTTGTGAAGATTCCACATTATTCCGTTAAATGGGCTATAATAACGACGCGCTTGAGCGTCTGTCCTCATTGAGGGACTTTGGGAAGGATTGACTGCATACATGAATCCACTTTCTGGATGGCGAGTGAATAATCTGCTTCGCGGGTTTGCGTTGGGTTCGGCGATGGCGCTAATGCTTACCGCCGCCCCGCTACTGAAACCAACGTTTGCAACGCCCCAAGCGATGGGCGTTCGCAAAATCGCCAAGATAGTCGTTACGGGAAATAAGGTTCTCAACGCCGATTTTATTATCGCGGCATCGCGGCACAAAGTCGGCGACGCTTGTGATAGCCAGACTCTGCTTGAGATGAAATCCGCAATTTTTGGGACGGGGCTGTTCGGTTTTGGCTCAGACGACTCCTCTGTACGGGTGAGTTCGCAAGAGAATACCGCAGACGGAACCTGCACCGTTTTGATAGATGTAGACGAAAACCCCAAAATAGAGCGCGTGGAGATTACGGGGTCGGGACCCATTCCTGTTCAAGAGGTGGACAAGATGGTTACGCGCACCGCCGTCTACAGCCTCTCGCAGTTCCAACTCGATTTCGCTAACATCCTCGATGTGTACCGCAAAAGAGGCTATGTCGCAGAGATGGGAGCCGACCCGGGTCCCAAGCTAGACGACCAGAGCGTTCTTGTAGTTCCTATCGTGGTGCAGCGCGTTACAGAAATAAAACTACTGGGCAACAAAAAGACGAAGTCGAAAGCCATTTTTCGCGAAATGCTGACGAAAGAGGGCGGCTACTTTAACTTCGATAACCTTCGTAAAGACCAGCAGAAGATATTCAATATGGGGCTTTTCGAGACGGTTGAGCCTGTCGGCGCTCCTGTTGGCGTTGGCAAAATATCGCTTACTATCACCGTTAAAGAGAAGCAGTCGGGACAGGTTTCGGCAGGGCTTGGCTTTAGCAACCGTCAACAACTTATCGGTTTCGCGCAACTTGCGGAGACGGATTTTAGAGGCATGGCGGAGACGGTCAGCCTACGCTGGGAGACAGGCGGTATCACCGGACGCTCCACCATCGAACTGGGCTATATTCAGCCGTGGCTCGACCCTAAGCACACCTCGCTGAACCTACAAATTTACGACAAGGTTTTCGTCCGATTCGCGAACACGCTGAATAACCAAGCCCCCATAGGCTCTACCACTAATACTCAGGATAACCGTTATTTTGAAGAGCGAATCGGCGCCACCATGACGGTAGGTCGCCCCTTCAAACAGGACTATCGCGCAGACTTCTCTCTTCGCGCCGACAATGTGAAGGCGAACCCGCTTTCGCTAGACTCTACGAACTCCGAGATTTTGCAGAGCGTAAAAATCGCCTCTTTAGGCGGCTCTATAGCGCACGATACCCGCGACCTGTTTCTCGACCCTGTGAGCGGCTACTATCACTCTGCATCTCTGCAGATGGGACACGCCGACATCAAGCCCATCGACCCATCTCAATTGACCGCCGCAAACGCGAGCAATTTTGGAAGTTCGTTTTTTGCGAAAACGCTGATTGAACTTAGGAACTACATTCCTGTACATGGCAAACGCAAAAAACTAGACGAGTCGAAGCCGACCCTCGCGGTGCGTACACAGGTAGGGTACTCGGTAGGCAAAATTCCGTTCTCGGAACAGTTCTTCTTAGGAGGACCTGAATCGCTACGCGGGTATCGGGAAGACCGCTTCTGGGGAACCAACTCCTTCCTGTTCTCGGCGGAGTTGCGACAGCCGCTGGCGCGTAGTTTTACGGGCGTTCTCTTTTTGGATGCGGGAGACGCATGGGGCGGAAACTATGGCGGCGTGGCAATATCGGGCTTCAACCAGACAAACGGCTTTAGTCCGCGCATAGGCGTTGGAGTTGGCGTGCGTGTCCGCACTCCTATCGCGCCCATCCGCATAGACTTCGGATTTGGTAGCGAAGGCGCGCGCACCTACATAAGCTTTGGCAATATCTTCTAGTAAGAACGTCACTTTTAACTGCAAAGTTATACTTTTAATGCACAAGGGATGGTTGGGAGCGAGAAAGCGCCTTTGAGAGCGTGTCTCGCCCCTTATTTGAGAAAGGAAAGATTTGGTGAATATGAAACTGGATACCCCCGCGGGTTATCGCGCCATCATTTTGGGCGCTATCACGCTCTGCATTGTCGCCTCGCTCACAGGAGCGAAGGCGGGGCAGAAAAACCCCGAAGGTCTTAAAGTCGCCGTTTTCGACCAAGATAAGGCGCGAACCGAGTACAAGTTTGTCGCTACCGAGCGAGACAAGTTTCAACAGGAGTTGAAAGACACCGACCTCATGCTCAAGACGTGGCAGGCGAACGCGCTACTCACAGAGGCTGACCAGAAGAAACTCGCAGACCTCTCTATTGAGGAGAGCCATGCCGCTTTGGATGCCCCGAAAAAGGCGGAGAAGACTAAGTTAGAGAACTTGAGCAAATCCTATACAGAAGAGTTCAACGCGCTACAAGCCAACCGAAACGCGCTCACTCCTGCGCAAAAGGATAGGCTTAATATCCTTGTGCGCGGCGCTAGCGACACGGACGCTCGTATCAACACCGCGCAGACCGCCGCGCGACAGAAGTTTCAGGAAAAGGATAACGAAGTCTCCGCCACTATCTTGAAAGATACGCGCACCGCTGTCTCAAAGGTCGCTAAGGACAAGGGGTATACCGTTGTGTTCAGCACGGTTGTCGCTTGGTACGGCGAAAACGATATTACCGATTCTGTGGTCAAAGAACTCAACAACAAAAAGTAGGCTTGGCTGGAAGGCGCTCTCGTAGCGGGTAGGAGGTTGGCGTGAACAGTAGCGACTTTCAGGCTTTAGCGAGGCTTCGTATTAGCGACGCGGAAGCGTTGGCTAGTACGGGGCGGAACTGGAGCGGTTGCTACTACATGGCGGGGTACGCGGTGGAGTGCGCTATCAAAGCGTGTATCGCGAAGCAAACGCTTGCGGAAGAGTGGCCCCCGCCGTTTGAAAAAGTGAAGGAACTCTATACTCATAATCTTGAGAGACTACTAAAGCACAAAGAGTTTCCCAATGGCGACACACTTACTAGCCTTTTGGCTGTAGAGAAGCAAAAGAACACCGCTTTCAGCGGATATTGGCAAACAGTCAAGGACTGGTCGGAGAAGAGCCGTTACGAAAAATATACTCAGCAAGAGGCGACTGACCTCCTAAATGCGATAACAGACCCTAAGAACGGAGTACTGCGATGGCTTCAACAATACTGGTAAAAGAGTATAGGGAAATCGGTTGGGAACTCCTTGACGGGCTGTCTGACGCTGGCTTTGAAGTACAGGGGGCATATTGGCAGTACCTGCCTGATTCGGAATCTTGGAGACTGCATCTGGTTACTCCTTTGAGAGATAGAGTCGGCTCTAACGCCGCATATACCCAACTGCAAGAGATTATAAACAAGATGTCGGAAGAGGTTCGGGACGAGTTCTCCGTTATGAGCGTCACCTTAGTAAGTCCTGATTCGAAGCAAGCAAAGGAACTCCGCGAACGATACGGCGTTGTTGAAGAGAATCGCGCAAGGGTTCGCCGTATTAGTTTGGACTATGACGAGGCGTACCTCTACTTCTTACAGGCGGCATAAACCTTTTGCAAGTTCTCAGACCTGCACGAAGAGGCGCAAAGGTGAAACCTATTCAAAGGTATCGGGAGGATAAGGTCGGGCTAACAAGGCTCCGCTTTGTCCTCCTTTGTTTTGCTTTAGCGGGGTGTCGTTCGACTCCCCCGCCCATTGTCACGCCTCAACGCTACATCGTATGGGACAAACTGATAGCGCGTTATCCGCTTTGGAAATCAATGGAAACTTCAAAAAACGAACGCCAGTTCGAGGTTCAGCCTCTGCCTGATTCTGCGCCGTTCGCCCCCCTCCCCGCCAGTGTCGCTATCCCAGATACCCAAGCCGAGGAGCGACAGCAGGCTATTGTTACCCAGACGGATAGCCTTCGTAAACAGTACGCCCGTTCGCTGGAAGAGGCGGACGCGCAACGCATTGAACGCGAGGCGGGCTTGAAGCGCAAAGAACTCACTGCGGTCTATCGGCGTGATGTGCAGGATTTGGCGAAGAAAATGAGCGACGCAGAGGATGGAAATCGGCGCTATATCGCCATTCAGGTTCAGAATTTAGGCTATTATGAGGTAATCTATAAGACCGCTTTGGAACAGCAAGGCGGCGCCGATAGAGACCAGCGTTTTGCGAAATTGGAGAGGGTGCGAACGCAGATACGTCATCTGCAAGCGCTACTAGAGACTCCTAAACCGGACATGACGGCGCTTGCTGAATCTCGGCTCAAGAGTCGCCTTGTAGAGATAGAGAGGCAGGTAGGCGAGTTTCGCGCTGAGTTGAGCCGAAAGGCTCAGGCGGACTTTATTCGCGCTGTAACGCAAGCGGGAGTCGATTTGAAGGCGGAACTGCAAGCCATATCGCCGCTCAAGACCGCGATTGCTGAACATGAGCCGCTTCCCGCTGTTGTCAGCGTCTCCCCTGCGCCGCAACAGCCAGTCTACCAAACAGCGCAGGAGAACCGAGTTCTCGCAGACTCTGTTGCAGACCAGATTGAGGCGAAGAGCCGAGTTGCGCGAGAAGCCCTTATTCGCAGGGACGCTATTCGCGCTATAGATGTGATGTTTGCAAAACGGGGTTGGAAGCGTGTGGAGCAGGGAACTAAGGGCGCTACTGACGCTACCGAAGAGGCTATTCGCTATCTGCGCGAACAGTGGAGCCGCTCTATACACTGAGCGGAGGATGACACGACCTAAATGATAAAACTCAAACTTGAGGAACTCGCCGCGCTTGTTCAAGGAACGGTTCAGGGCGATAGCGAGACCATTATCTGCGGCGTTGCGAGTGTGGAGGAGGCGGTGGAAGGCGATATCGTCTTTGCGGAGAGCCAGAAATTTCTGAAGTCCGCTCTCTGTTCTAGCGCCTCCGCCGTGATGACGCGCCCTGACTTTGCAGACGCGCTAACCGATAGGGTAAAGCCCCTCATTCTTCTTGATAATCCGCGGGTCGGGTTTATGAGCGTATTAGAGGCGTTTATGCCGCCGAGAGTCATAACTCCAGGTATCCACCCCTCCGCGACGATTGCGGACGGTGTAGAGATAGGCGATGAGGTCTCTATCGGGGCGAACGTAGTGATAGAGGCAGGGTCTAAAATAGGGAATGGGGTGGTTATCAGCCCTAATGTCGCCATTGGGAGAGAGTGTAGCATTGGGGACAGGACGACTCTCTACGCGAATGTCTCGCTCTATCCCCAAGTCGCTCTCGGTAAAAACTGTGTTGTCCATGCGGGCGCGGTGATTGGCGCAGATGGCTTCGGCTTTGTGCTGGTCGGGAGCGTTTTGCGAAAAGTGCCGCACTTGGGCGGAGTCGAGATTGGCGACGATGTGGAGATTGGCGCGAACACGACTATTGACCGCGCAAAGACGAGCGTCACGCGGATAGGCTCCGGCACAAAGATAGACAATCTCGTGCAGATAGCGCACAATGTGGTTATCGGGCGCTTCTGCGTGATTGCGGCGGGGACGGCGATTGCGGGCGGCGCTCATATCGGCGACGGCGTGATAATGGGCGGACAGGCGGGAGTGAAAGAGCATATTAACGTCGGGAGCGGGGCGCGACTGGCGGCGCGGGCGGGCGCTATCAGCGATGTACCCGCTGGTGAAACCTACTCAGGGTTTCCCGGACGACCTCACCGAGAGACTCTGCGCGGCTGGGCTGGGCTTCCACGAGTGCCAGAGGCGCTACGACGCATCAAAGAGCTGGAAGATAGGTTGGCGGAGTTGGAGCGAAAAGCCGGAGGTTCCGACGAGTGAATCAGGGTACGCTACAGAGTGAGTTTACGCTGTGCGGAGTAGGTATTCACACAGGAACCGAGGGGCGCATAACGGTCTGCCCCGCCGAACCGAACGCTGGGCGCGTTTTCGTGGTGAATGGCGCGACGATACCCGCCCGCGCCGACTATGTGGTGGACACTCAGCGCTGTACGACGCTAGGTCATAACGGCGAACGAGTCAGCACGGTGGAACACCTTCTCTCTGCGCTGTTTGCGTGTGGCGTGGACAATGCCCGTATCGTGATGGAGGGGCGAGAGATTCCTATTCTGGACGGGAGCGCTTTGCCATTTGTAGAGGTGATTCTTGCGGCGGGAGTGTGTGAACAGAGCGTTTTAGCGAGAGAGTTCACGCTGGAATCGGAACTGAGTTTTACGGATAGGGACTGTGTTATGCGCGTTATACCAAGCGCCGAGTACACGCTTGAGGTGACGACGACCTTCCCGCAGTGGGAGGAGGGGAGGGCGCTACGCGCTTTTCGCTTCTCCGAAAGCGTGGGTGATGAGTATATCGCACAGGTAGCCCTCGCCCGAACGTTCGCTTTTGATTATGAGGTGCGTTGGCTACTGGAGCAGGGCTTGGCGAAGGGCGGTTCGTTGGACAATGCGCTTGTGATTACGCCGCCTGAGTCGTTCTCAACCCCACTTAGGATTGAGGCGGAGTGGTGCCGACACAAGATTTTGGATTTGATTGGGGACTTGGCGTTGTTAGACTGCCGTCCTAAAATGAGCGTCTCGGCGATTTGTCCGGGACATCGTAATAATGTAAACCTAGCGCAACACCTGCTAAAGCAGATGAGCGCGGACAATAGAGGGAGCGTGTATGGATAATCATTCAAGCGGTTTGAGCGCAGTGCAGATACTGAAGAACCTGCCTCACCGCTTCCCCATGTTGCTGGTGGATAGGGTTCTGGAGATAGAGCCGGGAAAGCGCGTTGTGGGCATTAAAAATGTCTCCTTCAACGAACCTTTCTTTTCGGGTCACTTTCCGGGGCTACCTGTTATGCCGGGCGTGCTAATTATTGAGAGCATGGCGCAGGTCGCCGCGATAATGATGCTCGCTCTGCCCAACTTCCGCAATCAGATACCCTATCTTGCGGGGATGGATAAAGTTCGCTTTCGCAAGCCTGTGGTTCCGGGCGACACCTTGCGGATAGAGGCGGAGCTAGTGAAAATTCATCGCTCTATTGGTAGAGTGACGATTATTGCGAAAGTTGAAGGAGAGTTAATCGCGGAGGCGGAGTTGATGTTCGCTCTCAAGAATCGTGAAGCCTCTACCGGGGAGGAGCTGTAGACCTTGTCTGAAGAGCTAAAAACCAATATCCACCCAACAGCGATAATAGACCCTTCGGCAGAGTTAGGCGAAGGCGTTCATGTTGGAGCGTACTGCATTGTGGGGGCGAATTCGCGTATCGGTGCAGGGACTCGCCTTGAGCCGCACGTTATTATTCAAGACTACACCATCATTGGCAAAGAGTGCCATATTCATGGCGGAGCCAATCTGGGCGGTCCCCCGCAAGATACCAAGTTTCGCGGCGAAGAGAGTTACGTCGTTATTGGCGATAACAACATCATACGCGAGTTTGTCACTATTCACAGGGCGTGCGGCGAGGGCAAAGCGACCCACGTCGGCAACGAAAATATGCTGATGGCGTATGTGCATATCGGGCATAACTGCGAAATTGGAAACAACGTCGTTCTCGCTTCGTATGTGGGCTTGAGCGGACACGTCACTATCAGCGATAGGGCGAACATCGGCGGCATTTCAGGAATACATCAGTTCTGCCGCATTGGGCGACTCGCGATGATTGGGGGCTTGTCTGGCGTGGTGCAGGATGTTCCGCCCTTCATGCTCGCCAATGGCAGACCCGCTCGCGTCTACGATGTGAACGTGCGTGGACTCCGCCGCGCCAACATCAGCTCTAAAGTGCGGGGCGAACTGCGTGAAGCGTTCAAACTGCTCTATCGCTCGAACCTAAATACCGCTCAGGCGCTAGAGGTTATTGAGAGCGAGTTTGAGCATAGCCCCGAACTTGACCACCTGATAGAGTTTATTAAAGGGACTCGCGACGGGGACGGCGGGCGC
>CAIJLM010000600.1 GCA_903821495.1 uncultured Chthonomonas sp.
CGTTCAATAAAGCCACTCGGTTTAGGGCAAAAGCCTAGCGTTCAACCGCTTCCGTTATCTTCTTAGCGGCAGTTGTTCCCCCTTCCCGTTTCGGGAAGGGGGCTAGGGGGTTAGGTTGCATTGAATTTACAAGTTCTCCGCGATGAACTCAGAAGAGCGGAACGCAAGCGCCATGATAGTCAGCACGGGATTGAAGCCGCCGTTGGTGACATGAAGCGAACCGTCAATGACGAACAGGTTTTCGTGGTTATGGACGCGCCCCCATCTATCCGTCACGGAGGTTGCGGAGTCGTCTCCCATTCGGCACGTACCCGCCTGATGTTGTCCCGCGCTCAGCCCCAGCCCGATAGGGTAGGCGTAGATGTCTTTCGCGCCGCTCGCCTGTAGCCACTCTACCGCCTTTTCGCGCATATAGTAGGCTGTCCGCACCGTTTCGGGGTGAGTTGTACCGGAGAGCCGCGCTACAGGTATACCGTATCTATCTCGCACGGAGGGGTCTGTCGAAACACGGCACTCAGGGTTCGGAATATCCTGCGTGGGCCCCATTATCTGAAGCGTCCGTGTGTACTCAGAGCGCATCCAGCTCTTATTCGCCTCTCCCCAGAGCGGAACATGGGGTTGAAGGGCGCGTTTCCAGAAGATGATAGGCAGTTTGATGAAGTCGTCCGCCAGCATACCGCCGCCCACGATTCCTTCGTTGCCATGGTTGAACTGACAGGTAGCGATACTCGGACCGGGACCCAATCCTGAATAGACAGACTCCTCCATCTGCCCAATCGCGCCCGGATAGTAGTGTCCTTGCAGGTTGCGCCCCACAACATCGCTCTCGTTGCCAATACCGTGCGGGTGTTTCGCGGAGGTAGAGTTCAGCAGAAGCCTCGCGCTCTCAATCGCTCCTCCCGACACGACCACGACTTTCGCCCTCGCGGTTACGCGCCGAGTGGTTCCCTCTGTCTCCTGATAGTAGGTCACTCCATTCGCGCTGCCCGCGCTGTCTGTCTCAATTCGTTCGGCGATAGCCTGTGTTACCAGAGTGCAGTTTCCGGTGGCGATAGCCTCCGGAATGATATGCGCGTGGGTTCCGTTTTTCGAGTTTGAGGGGCAGGTGAAGCCGACGCAGTACTTGCACTGCACACAGGCCGGTCGCCCCTGATAGGGTGTCGTATTGATGAGCATAGGCACGGGGAAGGCGTTCCAGCCTAGCCTCTTCGCACCCTCTTGCAGGACTCTTCGCGTGGGCGTATCGGGAACGGGGGGCATGGGATACCCGCTCTTGCGCGGCGCTTGAAACAGGTTCCCGTTATCGGAACCGCACACGCCTAACTCTCGCTCCGCACGCTCATAGTACGGCTCCAACTCCTCATAGGTTAGGGGCCAGTCGGCGAGAGAACTTCCTTCCGGCGCGCCGTAGGTTGTCGCCATACGGAAATCTTGCGGCATGAAGCGCCACGCCTGTCCGCCATAGATTCGCGTTCCCCCTCCCACTGTCATCGCATTATTGTTGTAGCCCCCCTCATGCGGGCGCACCAGTTGAGCGGCTCCATTCGATGGCGCAAAGACACGCGGGTTGCCCTCTAAATCGGGCCCCGTGTTGTGCCCATACTGCGAGAGGCGGTGGTTCCTAAGATGGTCGTAGGGTATCTCCTCGTCCTTGAGCCACTTGCCGCGCTCTAAGAGGAGAACGCGCTTACCCGCTTTCGCCAACACGTTCGCGGCAATCCCGCCCCCCGCGCCCGCGCCGACAATAATTACATCGTAATCGTTCATTTTCGCCCCCCTTGCGCTTCAAAACCAATCATCTCCCACGAGAGGTTCCCCCGATTGCCGCCGTTCCCAGAATCGCTATAGTAGCTCTCCGCGACATGATTTACCCACATACTAAAGGTGGACTGGGGAGAGACGAGCCAGTTCGCAACGACCTCTCCCTGCTCAACGCGGGTAAGTAGAAGCGTTCGCTGTTCGTCCGTAGCGTCTCCGAACGACTCGCCATACAGCGCGACAGCCTCCGCGTCCAACGAATCCAGCCCTAGCCGATAGGTGGTCTGTAGATGAGCGCAGTCGGTATTCAGCAGGCGCGTAATGTACTCTCCCGCCCCCGCCTCCCACGCCCCCGGATAGTCGTCGGGCGGTATAAGGCAGTCGCAGAGAAACCCAAGGGCGCGTTCTTGGGCGGGTGTGAAAAGCATGGATAGAGGTCTCCTGTAGAGGCGTTTGTTACCAGAGTAGTTGGCTAGAACCGTTAGCGAATCCTCCTTTACTGCAACCGAGCAACCGCTTATGCGCTCTTCAAAACTCATCGAGTCCCTTAAACGTCCCATGGAGAGCCGTAGCGCGGAGTGTGGCTATAGCGACTCATATTGAGACGCAATACGCCTCCCGAACCGGGCGCGAGGCGTATTTGAACACACCTGTCGTTAATGGGTATGGAGCGGGTCTCTCCGCCCTCCGTATAGGTTGCGGTATCGAAGCGATGTTCTCCAAACGCACCCGCCTGCGCCACAACAACGCGCTCTTCCAACAAATGCAGGTTCACGAACTCCACGATAACGCCCTCAGCATCCACTACGCTCACCAGCGCGGCGACATCGGGCGGAACGCCCGTTCGCCTCCGCACAGGGTCGAAGTAGCGTAGGCGGCAGTGGAGTAGCCCGCCATGATAGATGGTCTGAGGCGCTCCCAACATCAGTTGCACTAGCCCCTCGCAAACAGTAGGATTCAGGTCTTGCCAGTGGTGTACGTCCCATGTCTCCGGGTCTGTGTCGTCGTCGTTCATGCGTTCGCAGCGGCGACTCGCCTCTTCGTAGTTGACGCGCAGTATCTCAACAGGATAGTTGGGGTTCTCGCCCCGCAGGTAGGCGTACCAGTTCGCGGTATGAATGTTGTCTCCCTTGCCCCGCCCCGCTTTGAGGGAGTTCCAGTTCGCTCCGCCCCGCCATCGCTCCACTCGCGCCAAGTCCTCTTCGCTCTGTGAAAGGTTCCAGAGGTGAACGGGATAGTCCGCCGCCGCGGGAACGTCTGCATGAACTCCGCTAAAGAGCGGACGGTAGTCGCGCCAGCCCTCCTCTGCATGACGATGCGGAATGCAGTACGCCCCATCAATCCACCTGCCCCGCTCAAAAACAGCGTCGAGCAGTTGACGCGGGAGTTCGAGATGCGAAGTATCTCCAGTAAGTAGTAGCGCGTTGGATGCCGCGATAACGGCGGGTTCGATGAGGCTCATAAAGCCGTGGGGCCAGCGCCAGCCGTAGTATCCGCCATACCACTTGCCGTCCATGTTTTCGCCTACAACGCCGTTTTCGCCTACATTGTCCGGCAGTACGCCGCCGTTCGCTTCGGCTCTCTCCAACCACGCCTGTAGATAGCCCGTTATCCAGTCTCTATACTTTACGTCGCCAGTATAGAGGAAAGCGTTCGCCATAAGGCTAGTGGCGGTGAGGTTGAGCGGAACGTCGCCGCGCATCTGTCGCGCATTCAGGAGGCGCAAAATCTCTTCAAAAATCGCGTCGTCGTTCCAGTCGGCGCGTTCGTTTTGAGGAACTCCGGGAATGTCAGGGAAGGGAGGAGGGTAGTTCGCTAAGACTTCGCGGTGGGTAGACCAGTCCTCTGCGCTGTTCTCAAAACGAGGTCCCTTGCTACCCGTGATGGGAGAGCGCATAAGGCGGCGTTCCGGGTCGTAGTTGGGGGCTTCCGCGTCTTCGCCGTTATACATCTGCGCGAAGCGCACAGAGCGAGAGCGGAAACGGAGGTCTTTGGGTTGTGTCAGCCCGAAATAGTAGAGAAGCAGGCTACTTTCGCCGTGGTGCATCCAGTCGTAGTAAGCGTCGTATTCGCGATAGACCTGCCCGTAAGCGGTAAATTGGCGTGTTATCGCCTCCCACTCCGCCCGCGCCAGTGTATCCAGTTCCATGTCTCCGCCTAGCGCGGCAAAGAGCGGAAAATTGAAAAAACTCTCGTAAGCGTCGTCAGAGCCATCCATTCCAAGCCACTGTTCGCGCCACACGAGAGTCCCGTCGGGGCGCGTATAGCGGCGCGTGAACTCCCGTGCAAGCGCTCCCATCGTGTCCAAAAGCCTGCGCTCCCAGAGCGCCCACTCCGGCGGCGTTCGCCGCTCTGATAATCGAATCTCCATAGTAAAACGCTCCTCGTAGAAAGTTGGAAGGCGAATGCCGCATCATGCAAGCCTATCCGCGTAATCTCGCACAGCATACGTAAGACTGTTACGCTTCTGGAATCGGAACGCTACGCTCATGGGCAAGGCGAGTCAGGCGCTCCCAAGTGGAGTCTTCAATAGTAACTCCTGACTGTATTCGTTGCGCGTAAGTCTTTGCTTCCGGCTCGCCTGGCACAAGGATTTCGTCCACGCCCGACATTGTCGGGCAGTCTTTCACACGGCGTACCAGCGCCTCTGTCTCCTGTTGGAAGAACGCCTCTCCGGCAAACGCCTTAGGGTCGAGGAAGACGGCTAGCATAGCGTTGGCGACACGCGCCTCGCCTTTGCTACACCCCGCTCCTGAGAGCGCCCCCGCTAAGATGTCGGCAAAAAGCGACAGCGAGTACCCTTTATGCCCGCCAAATGGAAGCAGGGCGCCAGGCGGGTCTGCATAGTACTCTTCAGGGTCTGTCGCCATCTCGCCCTGCGCGTTCACAAAACAGCCCGCTGGAACGGATTCGCCCTTTGCACGCGCCACCTTCATCTTCCCCTCCGCAATGGTCGAGGTTGCGAAGTCCATAATAAGCGGCTCCCCATTGGAGAGGGGCGCGCCCGCCCCCAGTGGATTGGCGGATAGTCGCCTCTCGCGTCCGCCGTAGGGCGCGACGAGGACTCCTCCCCCGTGCGTGTTTGTGAAGGAGAAGCAGACCAACCCCTCCTCCGCCGCCATCTCCGCCCACTCGCCTATGCGCCCTAGATGCGCCGATTGCCGAATAGAGAGAACACAGACTCCGCCCGCCTTCGCCTTCTCTATCGCCAAAGCAGTCGCTTCACGCCCTATCACCTGTCCGAAACCGAAATGCCCATCCACTAAGAGTAGGCTATCTGTTTCACGCACAATCTCCAACTCCGCAGAGGGCGCAATCCACCCCTTAGCAATCCAGTCGACGTACTCAATCACACGAATCACGCCATGCGAATCGTGACCTTTTAGGTTGCCAAGCGTGAGGGAGATAGCGACGGTCTCCGCCTTGCTTTCCGGTACGCCGTAGGCGATAAAAATATCCTGAACAAAGGCGGCTAACGCCTCAGATTGAATGGCGGGCACTCTATATCTCCTCCCCGATGGCGCGAAGCGGCGAGCCGTCTCTCCCAACGAGTTTGAGAGGTAAGGCTGTCAAGTAGAATCGCTCTGTGCGAACTGCTTTCAGATTGGCTAGGTTTTCAATAATCACCGCGCCGCTTCCCAAGAAGGCGAGGTGTGCGGGAAAGGGAGGACGGTCTACCGAGGGGAAGTCGACCCCGACGAGATGCACTCCCCACTCTAATAGTAGCTCCGCTGTCTCCTGCGTGATTTCGGGGTGGTCTAAAAAGAACGCAGGGTCTCCCCACATTTTAGACCAGCCTGTATCAAAAACGACCTTCCCTGTTTGCTGAATGGATTTGCGGTACGCAAGAATGTCTTGCGGTGTGATTGGCGCAAAGGAGCCGCGCCCCGACAGTCTTACAAGAGTAGTCTGCCCAACGCACTGCTCTAGCGGAATACTCTCGAAGGTAGCGCCGTCGCTGTAGAAGTGGAAGGGTGCATCTATGTGTGTTCCTGTATGCAAGCCGATGGCGATGCGCGAACTGTTGAGGCGCCGAGCGCCTCCTAACTCCTGATATGCCATCGAATCGAGTATTGTGACCTCAACGGGCGGGTAGTTTGGGAGTACAGGCATACTCGGCTCGATGGGGTAGCTCAGGTCAATATAGCATCTTTTCATTTTTTGTCCTTGCAGGGTCTATCCGCGCATATCCATACCGCCATCCACCGTCAAGGTGATTCCAGTGACAAAGCCAGCTAGGTCGCTGAGGAGGAAGCAGGTTGGTCCTGCGACATCTTCCGGTAGCCCGATACGCCCTAGCGGAAAGCCGCGCACTATCTCCTCGCGCCCAATAGAGGCGATACTGTCCGTCACCATATCGGTCTCCGTCCATGCGGGCGCGATGCAGTTGACGCGAATTTTATCGGGGGCGAGTTCTAGCGCCATAGAGCGCATAAACATCATCTGCGCCGCTTTTGAGGTGGCGTAGGCGGAGTAGACGGCGGAGCCGCGTTGCCCGGCGGTGGAGGCGTATATTACGATACTACCCCCCTGTTTTGCGTTTCTGAGGTGTTTCGCCGCCGCCTGTACCGTAAGAAACGTACCGCGCACGTTAATCGCCATTGTCTTGTCCCAGAAGGCGGCGTTCATCACTTCAAGCGGCTCGCCCTCGAAAATACCAGAGGAGACCACCAAGCCAGTCAGACTCCCAAAACGCTCAACGGCTTCGTCTAACGCCCTTTCCGCCTCCCCCTCTACGCTAATGTCGGCTTGAAACGCGCCCGCCTTGCCTCCCGCTCGTTGTATCTCTGCGACGACTTGCTCCGCCGCCGCCTGATTGCGGACGTAGTTTACGCTAATAACGGCTCCCGCTTTGGCGGCAAGCAGAGCGGAAGCGGCTCCTATGCCCCGACTTCCGCCTGCAATAAAAATATGCTTTCCTGTTAGGTTAATCATCTTTGCTTCTGCGCCTTCTGAAAAAAGAGGTAGTTGAAGCGCCCGTTTGGGGCGCTGTCGCCGTTAAGCGTGAACTCCATCGGGTCGCCTTCTAGTTGGTAGTTGTCCGCCCATTTGAAATGGAGGCGGATAGGTTTGCTGAGGTTTTCGAGGTGGAGGTCTCGCCTCCGAATTGAGAACATCATCTCATTCCCAAACGCTCGGTAGTGAATTTGGGCTTTGCGCCGCCAGTTCCCCGCCCCATCGCTCGCGTCCAGCAGGGTAGTCGTAGAGTTGAGGGTGTGACGATTAACGGCGAAGTCGTACCCAAGCCAGCCCGTTTTAGGGTCGCCGTCCGCGTCGATATAGAGCGTCATCCAGTGCGGGTCGGTGCGGGGCGTAATGGGGTCTTTTGTACGCGCATAGAAGTAGACGTTCGCGCTGTCCGCCGTAACTTTGAGCAGAATGAGGTCGTTTCGCCCCGTCTTGTTCACATACTGCGTGAACTTGTTGTAACCGGGATAGTCACGATGGACGGTATCGCCAATGTCGTCGCGGTATTCGGGCTGAACGTCGTCCCACTGGTGAAAGTCGCCCTCCAGCCGAATCGTTTTCGGGGGACTCGCTGAGGGAGGCTTGCGAACTCCTTTGTATCGCCGAATGTAGGAGACCATCTGATAGTAGTAGTTGTCGGCGTGCCCCTCGCGCATCGGCTCAATATCCCTGCTGTTCTCCTGATTGAAGGTGTCTACGAACATGACAGGTCTCTTTACGCCCAAAAACTCGTCGTAACGCGCCGCTGTCCACTCGTTCCAGCCCGTTACAAAGATGAATTTGGGGTCTTCTTTGAGGGCATTTTTCCACTGTTCGGCGGCGTTGTAGCCGTAGAGAACGGCGTTCGGGCGCGTGTCGTTCGCCCCGTTGTGATAGTTGCGCCCCCGCGCTCCCGGTTCGCTCAACGCGCCTAAGCGCGAGCCTATCGCATTTTGCGCCGCCCCCACCGACATCTGCTCCTTCTCGCCCTTCGCGTTACGGAAAACGTGTTGCGGGCTGACCTCCAGCCAACTCCACATCTTCGCGCTTGTCTGCCCCGCGAAGTAGTCGGGTTGCGGTTTTCGGAAGGTGAAGAAGTTGCGAATCTGCGCCTCCTCGCCGCCCGTCTCCACTATCTGCAAAGTTCGGTCTCCCGGCGCGGGAGAGCCGTTAAGGTAGGCTTGACCGTTCGGGTAGACATCTTGCGAATGGCTCCACCAGCCGACACGCCCCTTTGAGTCCGAAGCCTCTAGGTAGTAGTTTCCGGCGGGCAACGGCGTTTTCAAGGTTAGAGAGAGCCATGCGTTGTCGGAGATGTTCTCAAAGCGTTGGGTGGCGACTCGCTTGCCGCCCAACGCTTCGGCATAGAGGGAGAGCGTGAGAGATGCGCCCTGCGTAGCCCAGTTCGGGAAGCGTCCGCCCACCGCCTCGAAGGGCTTTTTCGCAAGAAACGACTGCCCTATCTTCTGGTTCGGCAGGAGGGGGACGGGCGTGTCCTGCTCAAGGTTTCCCTCGCCTACCGCCAGCAGATAGGGGTCTGCAAGAATGAGCGGCTTGCCCTCCCAGCGAAACCAGAGGTCAGAGTAGAGTCCCTTGCCGTAGAGGTCGGCGTAGAGTGTTTTGACCACCTTCGCAGGGTCGCCAAATGGGCAGAGAAATGCGACTTGCGGAGTCTTTCCGCCAGCGGCGCGAACCTCTGAAAACACCTTGAGGAGCGCGTGGTACGCGGCGGGGTAGGTGAACTGATTCGTCACATCAAAAATGAGAACGTCTACGCCCGCATCCGAAATCATCTGCGCGTGCTTGCGTAGCACGTAGGGGTCTTCCGCCTGATAGTAGCCGAAAATCGACTCGCCCCAGTGGTGCATGGCTATCATGGGACCCCAAAGCGGACTTGCAGGGTTCTGCATGGCGAGAGGGTCTTGCTTTAGGATTTTCGAGATGTCGTAGGGACCGCCTGTAGTGTGTGCGCCCAGCCAGAGAAAATAGAACAGCCCTACCGTGCGGTCTTTGCGCGCCGCGCCGACCTGCTCATAACTCGGCAGGGCGCGTCCTAGCGCGTCTGTGGCTGACCACGTATCGGCGTAGGTATCCCATTTCGGGGGCGGGGAGGCGAGCGTAGCAGGGGAGGCGGCGAGTAGGCACGCGCCTACCCCTAACGCTGTGTGTAGTAGGTTTTTGAGCGACATAGACGCTTTCTATAGGGAGAACTCTAAGGTCAAGGTTAGAAGAGGGTAGGAATTTGCTCCTCATCGGTTTGATTCGAGCGGCGCTTCTGGATAAAGTCCAGACGGAACTCTTCCCGTATCTCTCCCCGATTTTCTAACCTATCTACAATCATCTGATAGTATTCAGGGTGTATCTCGCAAGAGACAAAATGACGTTTCAGCCCCTTGCAGAGAACAAGTTCCGACCCGGAACCGCCAAACAGAACCATAACGCTATCTCCCTCCTGAGTACAGGACTTTATGAGGGTGGCGACTAACCCCAGCGGAATCTGGCAAGCGTGAAAGGTCTTATCTTTAGAGACGTTCTTCACTAAATCGTAGTAGAGCCATGAGTAGGGCATTCTGCCGAGGTGCCCGTCTGCGATGCGTTGTTTAATACGTTTGTCGTTGAGGTTGAGATAGGGTTCCACAACGTTGTCTTTGTAGAAATGGTTATCCTTCGACTTTGTGGCGTGTAGTATAGAGCGGTGCGCCGTAGTGAAGTGTTTGGGGCTGTGCCCTACGTTGGTGTTATACACCCACGCATAGTCGTGAACATCGTAGGCGGATTCGTCAAGATAGCGTACTCGCAGGTGCGCGTTCTGCTTGGGATAGTTGAGCAGAAACAGATTCCCCGTAGGCTTGAGGACGCGCATACTCTCACTCGCCAGTTCAATATACCAATCAATATACTTGTTCCACGCTGTTGTGTAGTTCTTCCCTGCGTAGTTAATCCCCACATTATAGTCGGGGTCGCCATAGACCATATCAAGGGAGTTATCTGGCAGTCTTTTCAAGACTTGAAGCACATCTTCATTAAACACTTTGTCGAGCGAGTTTTCCAACATTACCCTTGTTCTCCTATCAATCGGTATCCTTTGGAGTTTACAAGCCTTATAGAGGTAATGTCAAGAGGATCGTTAAAAGTGTACTCCCACAGCCGCAAATAGGTCTGCCCACCCTCCTTGTGTCGCACCACATAGACTCCGACTATCTCTCTGAGTTGTTCGCCTAGCCTTTCTCTCGCGTTGTAGTAGTAGAGAAAAGGGTGATATATCTGATAGGCTGCAAAGGAGTCGGGAACTCCGTTTTTCGCTTCAAACACCCCTATTTTGCCCTGATATTCGATGGTGAGGTCAACCTCTATCTGGATTTGTTCGAGGCGTATTGGTTCTGTTCCGAAACGGTATGAGAAGTCTGTTTTTGTGCGATGGGGGAAGTAGGTTTTGGGGCGTTGCGAAATATCAATCGACTCGAACTCTCTATCTTCTCCAAAAACGAACTGGTGCAGTATACGCTGATTATTCGCGACAGAGAGCAGGTTCGATTCACTAGAGTTGTACTCATTCAAAAGGCTTCTACGGTACGTCCAGTCTGTGTAGTCCGTTATTGGTTCAAAGGCATGGTATATTTTGTCAATGCCTTTGATGAACTGATGTCTACCTCCTCCAAGATGAATCACTGCGTAGTCATTGTTGACCAAAATATCAGGAAGAAGGGTATGGTTATCCAGTTTTGTCACATCAAAAGGGTTGCCAAAGCCCACTCTAGCGCAGACTTCCTTAACCTCCGTGTTGTCAAAAACATAGTTCTCGCGTTCTTGGCACATCTGGAAAAGTTCCGTTAGAACTTCCTGCTTTTTACCCATGTCTCTCCTCTATAATAAGAGTTCTCCCCTCTCTCTAAAACTTCATCGCCTTGTAGCGCTATTCGCGAAAAGGGAGAACTATCGCAGGCGTAGCCTATCAGTCGAGGTGAAAAATCTCTTCGATGGTGTAGAGCGCTTCGTCGGGGCGGCGACCTTCCAACTGCTCGAAGTAGGGCTTCATGGTCTCCTGCCACCGCGTATTTACATCTAGTCCATCCATTGCGGCGAGCGAAGCCTCGAAATCTTCGGTCTCCAGATAGCCGAAGAGCGTTCCATCTTCACGCGCAAAGAGCGAGTAGTTTGTCCAGCCCGCTTCGCGCAGAGCCTGTTGCATTTCGGGCCAGACGTTTTTGTGCGTCTCCTTATACTCCTCTAGTTTCTCTCGCTTCACTTTTAGTACAAAGCCGATACGTTGCATTCTCTGTAGTCTCCTATCGTATTAGTGTTTCAAGGCGTTACTTTGTTACGCTCCCAGTTCCAGAGCGGTAAAGAGGTCTTTGAACAGAATCGTCTCCGAAAGGTTGTCGCACTCGTTGCAGTGTTCCCAGTCAATCCAGACGTACTCAATGCCCACCCAACCCGCGTAGTCTGCGGCGTTCATAGCGGCGAGAACCTGCGCGTAGTCTATGGTATTCGAGGCGAAACCGGTCTGAAGTCGCCCCGTTCGCGCCCCGCGCACATGGAAGTGGCTGGCGTGACGAATGAGCGGTTCAATCTGCGAATCGGGTAGCCCCGCCCGCGTGAAGTGGGTGTAGTCGAGCGTGAGCGTCAGCCCGGGAACCTGCCGAACCAACTCCTCCGCCTGTTCGGGCGTTGGCGCTATCGAGCCGACATGAGCCTCCACTCCAAAAACTATCCTATGCTCTTTGGCAAGCGCAACGCGCCAAGCCAACTCTTCCGCAGTTCTATGTAGAGAATCGGCGTAGGTCTCTTCTGGAAAGTGAACGCCCGGCAACGTGGTGACATGATGACAGCCGCACGCGGCGGCGTACTCCAAAGCGCGTTGGAACCAGTCGCGGGCTTTGGCGCGGCGCGAAGCGTCCGGATGATTTACTGCGTAGGGTTGAAAATCGGGAGCCATCTGCAAAAAAATGTCGGCGGGCTTTAGCCCCAAACCGTCTAGTTGGCTCTTGAGGCTCTGCGCGGATGCCGAAACATTGGCGAACTCGCGGGAGGGGTGGAGGTGCGACCTCTCCTCAAAAAGCCCGATGTCCACGCCCTCAAAGCCAAGCAGGGCGATAAGTTGAAGCGCTTTGGGGTGGGAGAGCAGAGGAAAGGTGAAATCTGCACAGGCGTATTTGTGTTTCATAGTGTCTCCGTTGGCGTAATGCCCGACTAAGTGTTCATAAATCAAGCAAGAACCTGCTTTATCACTTTGCCGTACACATCGGTCAGGCGTTCATCACGCCCCTGATAGAAGTACGAAAGCGCCTTATGGTCGAAGCCCATGAGGTGTAGAATCGTCGCGTGAATGTCGTGCAGATGGGCTTTGTCCACTGTCGCGAAGAAGCCGAACTCATCCGTCTCGCCGTAAGAGGTTCCGCCCTTAACCCCCGCCCCCGCCATCCACGTTGTGAAGCCGTAGGGATTGTGGTTTCGTCCGGGAGCGCCCGCCCCCTCCGAGAAGGGCATACGCCCAAACTCGCCGCCCCAGATAACGAGGGTGCTGTTGAGTAGCCCGCGCCGTTCAAGGTCGGTCAGGAGAGCCGCAATCGGCTGGTCTGTCTCCCCGGCATGACGACCATGATTCTTCTCCACGCTCTCGTGCGCGTCCCACGTCTCTTCAAGGTGTCCGCCGCCGGAGTAGAGTTGCACGAAGCGCACTCCCCGCTCTACCAGTCGTCGGGCAATTAGGCAGTTTCGCCCGAACTCGCCCGTTAGCGCCCCCCCTACGCCGTACATATCGAGCGTTTTGCTGTCCTCTTTACCGAGGTCTACCGCCTCTGGAACCTCCGCCTGCATACGGTAGGCAAGTTCGTAGGTGTGAATACGAGAGAGTAGCTCCTCCGCCCCTGCGTGGTTTTGTAGGTGTTCGTGGTTGATTTTCTCTAGTAAGTCCAACTCATCTCGCTGATTTTTGGCGTTTACCGCGCCGTGCAAATCTAGCACAGGGTCGCCCATCGGACGAAAGAGAGTCCCTTGATAGGTGGCGGGCATGAACCCCGCCCCCCAGTTCGGCTGCCCGCTGATAGGACCTCCCCGCTTGTCGAGAATGACGACATAGCCCGGCAGGTTCTGGTTCAGCGTACCCAAACCGTAGACCGCCCAACTCCCAAGCGCGGGTCTTCCAATGAACGTACTCCCCGTATTCAGAGCGACAAGCGCAGAGCCGTGCGCGTGGCTATCTGTATGACAAGAGCGAATCAGAGCGATTTTGTCGGCGTGTTCCCGTAGGCGCGGGTAGAAGTCGCTAATCATCAGTCCGCTTTTGCCCCCCGGGCGGAAGGGGCGCACGCCGGGCATCAAGAAGCCTTTTTTGCGCCCGCCGGAGTTCGTGTACTGAAAACTCGCGGGAAGCTCCTGCCCCGCATACTTAGCGAGCGACGGCTTATAGTCGAAGGTATCAATATGGCTGGGACCGCCATTCATCGTTAAAAAGATAACGCTTTTGACCGGACTTGGAAAGTGAGAGGGGCGGGGCGCAAGCGGGCTTTTCGGCGTGTTGGGCTTGCCAGAATCGGCGTAGCCATGCTTCGCGAAGAATCCGTCCGCCGACAGCATACTGAGCAGAGCCAAGCCTGTGACTCCGCCGCCCATCTCCCATATCGCCTCCCGCCGCGTTTTGCCGCAGGGAAACTGTCGCTCATTCGCCTGTTTTGCCATAGTCGCTAACTCCTAATCCACATACAGAAACTCGTTTGTGTTGAACAGAACGTGACACAGCGAGGTCAAACCGATGGGCGCGGGTAGGGGCGAGGGAGCGAGTTTGTACCGCTCATCCAGCATATTCCAGACGGTGTTACGCTCTTTTTCGCTCAAAGCGTGGTCGTAGACCAGTATCTCGTAGATGTCGCCGTTCCAAAACTCCCCGTTGATATTGCCCTGCTGACCAATCACGTAGGGCGCGGTCAAGTTACGGAGCGGCAGGGCGGAGGCTTGACGCGCCGCCTCGAAACGCCCCTTAAAGAGTGTAGCGCTGTCCCTATCCGCCACCGCCGTAAGCAAGAACGGCTTGCCGGGCTGGTAGAGGGGCGAGACGGGAAGGAAGAAGTCGGTGAAGCGAAGGTTCGCGCTTCCTGTCGCGCCCAGAAAGATGGAGGACGCAATGTTGGTTTCACGGTTCCAGTTCGAGAATATCTCGCGATGACCTCCGCCGTTCGCCCTATCGTTCGCAACAGCGACTACTGTAAACTGTTGCGAGGGGATGACCTGATTTGCGATGCTGAAAAACTCCCCCGCGCCGCTAAAGCGCACCGTAGGCAGTCCGTTCTCAGCCTTTTCAATAAACGTAGGGCGCGCGCGATTGTTAGACTGCGCGGCGTTCGATAGGTTGCTGGACTGGTCTTCCCAAACCGCCGCCCTGCCCCGCTCATCCCGCACGACTCCCCTGTCCGCCCGTAGCCAGAGCCGCAAGCCTGACCGAACGGCGGTATCGCTCCACCCTTTGTCTACAATGGGCGCGGCGAGAGTATGCTTTATCAGGTAGGAGACGGCGGATTTCGCCTCAGCCGGAGAGGGCGACCTCCCTACCGCAAGTCGCCATGCCCGTTCTACCTGCTTCTGTGGGTCTGTTCCCGCTTCCCGCTCCACGCGCCTCGCAAACGCCTCGCTCTGCCCCTGCATAAAGGGGTTATTCAGGAGGGCGAGAGCCTGTAGCGGCACGGTAGTCACGTCTCTCTGCTCTAGCGATTGAGTCGTATCTCCAAAATCGAAAACCGTCATAAAGGGCATTATCAGGGCGCGTTTGAGATACATATAGATACTACGGCGACTCTGCTCCTCTAGGTTGGAGGGGTTCCACTCCGCGCCCTTCCTGCTCAACCCCTCTAGCGCCTCTCGCGTCACGCTTGGCACAAAGCCCTCCCCGCCCATTTTAGGATTCATCGCGCCGCTTACGGTAAGCAGAGAGTCGCGAAGCGCGTCGCTATCGAGACGTTGGCGCGGAAACTTCCAGAGGGTGAGGTTGAGCGAATCTTTCTGGCGGAAACGCGCCTCGTCCGGGTGAAGCGACGACATTTTATAAGCCTCCGACATCACCATCAGGCGATGCAGACGCTTAATTTTCCATCCGCCCTGCACGAAGTCGGAGGCGAGATAGTCCAGTAGTTCGGGGTGCGTGGGAGGGCTTCCCTTAATCCCGAAGTTATTGGGCGTGCGAACCAGCCCCTGCCCAAAATGATATTTCCATATCCGATTGACGAAGACTCGCGCCGTGAGCGGGTTGTGCGGGTCGGTTATCCAGTCGGCGAGTTGGAGCCTTCTACGGGTTGTGGGGCTACCTTCCGGCGCGGGAATCACTTCGCGTTGGAGCGAGGGAAGGAAGGAGGGAAAGCCCGGCGGAACGATGGCGCTCTCGTTGCGGGGGTCGCCGCTTATGAGGAGGTGTAGAGGTCTGGCATTGCGTCCCGAATCGGTGAAGCCTAACACGGGATAGCCTAACTTCTCTTCGGGGGGACCTCCCATCAGTTTGCCGTCGCCGGGGTCGAAGTAGCCCCCATAGAACATACTTGCGAAGGCGTAGTAGTCTTTTTGAAGGATGGGGTCGTACTTGTGGTCGTGACATCGGGCGCAACGAACCGTCAACCCGATAAGCGCAACGGAGGTCGTATGCACTACGTCGTCGAGGCGTTCGTAGCGGTACTGTAGCGCATCGTTCGGCTCATCGTCCCATGTTCCCAACCGCAGAAAACCTGTTGCGGTAACGGTCTTTTCAGAGCGGTCTGGCAGTTCGTCTCCCGCCAACTGCTCCGTGACAAAGCGATTGTAGGGCATATCCTCGTTCAGCGCCTGTATCACATAGTCGCGGTATTTCCACGAGTAGGGCTTAGAAGCGTCGCGCTCATAGCCGCTACTGTCGGCGTAACGCGCTACATCCAGCCAGTATCGCGCCCACCTCTCGCCATAGTGTTTGGAGGCGAGAAGCGCGTCCACGCGCTTTTCATAAGCGTTTGGTGATTTGTCTGCGATAAAGGAGGCTATCTCCTCCGGCGATGGAGGCGCGCCGATTAAATCGAAGGTGAGACGGCGTAGAAGGGAGCGTCTATCGGCGGGAGGCGCAGGGCGCATTCCCTTGTTCGTCATCGTTTTGAGAATGAAAGCGTCTATCGGATTGCGGTTCCAAGCGGGAAGCGCGACACGAGGGGGAGTCGTCTTTCGGACGGGCTGTAGCGCCCATAGGACGGCGGAAGGCGCGGACTTTCCGGTAGATTGCGGGAACTCGCCTCCACCCTTCACCCACTGTTCAAGCGTGGAGACCTGCTCATTGGAAAGTCGTCCCGCCGGGGGCATCTTGAGGTTTCCAGCGTATCGCACGGCTTGAATGAGGGGGCTTTTGTCTGGCTGATTGGGGACGACAACGCTACCGTGCGCCCCGCCTTTGAGGAAGCCTTCTCGCGTGTCGAGGCGTAGCCCTCCGAGTTGTTGGGCGTTCCCGTGGCAGGCGGAACACTGCTTCAAGAGAAGCGGGCGAACCTTCGTCTCGAAGAGGTCGGTTTTGTCCTGCGCGAATCCTCTCCGTCCTGCAAGGAGGAGGAGCGTAAGCAGTAGCGGGGTGAAGTTGCGACGACGCATCTCATTACCTTCCCTGATAGGTGGATATTCCGTAACACTCTGGTTATTCACAACATCCGCCCCATTTTCCTGCTCTATTTGCGGGAACCGACCTGACAAAGAGAACAGCCCCCCGCGCCAGTAACGCGGAGGGCTGTTTTGTCGTAACTCCTGGTCTACTTCACCGTGAGCGTGGTTCCGTCACGGGTATAAGCCAAGTAGTAATCGTCGCCATCGAATATCACAACCTTGGGATGTATGCCCAGAGTGGCGGTAGAGGGGATAAGGTAACTCAGACTCGCTAAACCGTTTGCGTCCGTAGTCACCGTGCCGATGTCCACGCCGTCTAACTGGAAGCGAACCTTCTTGCCTAAGAGAGAGAGGCTGTCGCTAACACGAGTCAAGGTCGCAGTCAACACGATGGTTGTACCGCGAACACCCTCAACGCTCTTCGTTACCAACCGCGACTTCGCCTTGTTTATCGTCAACACATCGCTTCCCGAAGAGGAGACATAGTCGTCATCTCCC
>CAIJLM010000601.1 GCA_903821495.1 uncultured Chthonomonas sp.
AGAAGGGGTGAATGCACGGATGGCAGGTTGAGATTAGGAAGTTGGGCGCGTTGTTCTAGGGTGGTTTGCATTGTGTATCTTTTTCGCGCCTTTTCGCGTTTTTCGCGGTAGAAACGCATTTCGCATCCCCATTTCGCGGTTCATTCCCATAACCCTGAACTCTTACCCTTCTTGACAAAATCGGGCTGAAGCCTTATAATTCGTTACCAAGAGCGAATCAGGGTGTCATAACTATTGGGGTTTCCGCACACTACGGCGTGTGTCGCCACGCAATCACGCGCAAACACATCTTAGTTCTCCCCTTTCATCAGGGGCGGGGCGGGATTTGCACACTTGTCTCAGAAGAGGTCAAGAACACAGAGCGGCATGACAAAATCACCTAAAATATGGATGCGCTTGCGCCTACTTCAGAGGCGCTATTTCAAATCTACTTCGAGAAAACAGGCGAAGCAGACGCATTTTTACGGCTTCGACAAAGCGAAAGCCGCGCTTATGCTGTTTACGATTTTCGCGCTGTCGCTCCTGCTCACCATACACTTTTTGCCTACCCGTATCTCTTTGAAAGTAGGAGACACAAGCAAAGAGGAGGTACGCGCTAGTCGAAGCGTCTACTATTGGGATAGCGTCCAGACGGAACGCGCCCAACGCGCCAATGAACTAAGCGTCGCGCCTGTTTTTCTGCGAGACGAAAACGCCAGCCTCGAAGCCGAGCGCACGGTTCGTGAATACTTCACGCGCCTAGAAGATCTGCGAAAACAGTTTGCAAACACCCGCCCCCGCCTCTCGCCCTCCGTTTTTCTCGCCCGCACTCCTCCACAACTCCGCTCCGACCTCACCGATGCCGCGCTACAGTACGCGCTGACAGTTCCGCCCGCCGTTTTTCAAAAGCTGAGTAGCGCGACCATGAAACTCGTGCAGGAGGCGATGGAGAGGGATATTCGCGACAAAAACCGCAACGAACAGCCTGCGAACGACATAGACATCGTGCGGCAGTCCGTTGCGAGTTCCGCGCACAGCCTCTGCCCAAACGCGAGCGAAGCGAGCATTATTACCGCGGTGGCGGAGCAGGCTATCCGCCCGAACAGTATCTTTAATCGCGCCGCGACCCGTTTCGCACGAGAGAAAGCGGTGCGGGCGACTACTGCCAAGATAGAGCGTATTGCGCTGGGGGATAAAATTATCGGGGCGGGAGAAGTGGTCAAGCAGGAGCATATTGACAAGTTTTCCGCGCTAGGTCTTATCAATCCGCGCATAGAGATTGCGACGGGCGCTGCGGTTGCAACGCTTGCAGGAGGGATGGTCGTACTCGTCGCTTTCAAGATTCGGCGCACTATGCCCAAACTCTACGCCGATACTCGCCGCCTTACCCTTCTCTCTGTGATTGTTCTACTCTCTGTTTTCGGGTTGAAGGTGGGCGCGACCATGCTTGGGCTACAGTTCTCAAGCGGTCAACTGGGCTATCTGGGAATGAGTAGCGTGGCGGCGGCGGGAATGCTCGTCTGCGTACTGCTAGACGCTCACCTCGCCGTGCTAATCGCCGCCCTCTTAGCGGCGCTCTCTGGTCTCGTTATGAACCATGAGATACGATTTACCGTTATGACGATGATGAGTAGCCTTGTGGCTATCTCTTGTGTAGACAACGTGCGGAGGCGTACAAACGCGCCGCTCATCTCCGGCGTACTCTCCATCACAAATATCGGCTTGGTATGGCTACTGGGTCTCCTTCTCAACGACTCGCTTCAAGAGGTTGTGACGGGAACGGGCTGGGGAGTCGGCTCCGCTATTGTAACCACTTTCCTCTTCTGGTGTGGCGGACAACTCCTCGAAAAGCCCTTCGGAATTCTGACGCATACCGCGCTACTCGAACTTTCACAGTTTGACCGCCCTCTACTACAGCAACTCTGCGCCATTGCGCCGGGAACGTACGCGCATAGCATTATGGTGGGTACGCTGGCGGAGGCGGGCGCGAACTCAGTAGGAGCGCACGGGCTTCTGGCGCGGGTGGGCGGTTACTATCACGATATTGGCAAGATGAAGCGCCCCGACTTCTTCGTAGAGAATCAGCGCAAAGAGAACGTACATGGGCGGCTGAGTCCCTCCCTCTCCGCGCTAATCATCACAGCGCACGTCCGCGACGGCGTGGATATGGCGAAAGAGCATCGCCTGCCGCAAGAGATTCGCGATATTGTCGCTCAACATCACGGCACGACTCTGATACGCTACTTCTATCATCAGGCGCTGATGGATTGCGGGGGACCCGACGAGGCTCCTCCGGGGCTGGAAGAGCGGTTCCGCTACCCGGGTCCCAAGCCTCAGACCCGCGAAGCGGCGATAGTTATGCTCGCCGACACCATTGAGGCGGCTACTCGAACACTGGATAAGCCCTCGCCGGAGCGCCTCGAAGCGATGCTGAACACTCTCGTTCACGACAAACTGGAAGACGGGCAGATGGACGACTGCGACCTGACTTTCCGCGATGTAAAACTGATTACCGACGCTTTTATGCACGTCCTTCGCGCCATGATGCACGAGCGGATTGACTATCCGCAGATGCCAAAGAACGCCACAGGGCAACCCATGGAGATTGTTCGCGAAGACCTGCGCCCTAAGCCTATCGCAGGGCTGTTGCCAATGCCCCCATCCCCCGAAGACGCGATTCGGTTCGCCGAGATGGGAGCGGTGTCGGGTATCGAGAACACAAGCGACGAGGTTCCGCTAGAGATGGCGACGCATCTGAGGAGCGAACAACGCCCTATCTCAGAACCACAAACGCGGACGTAATCATGCCTATCTCTCTTCGCAACGACTGCGCTCGCTCCCTCCCGACGACTCTCCTTCGCAAAGCGACCCAACGCCTCCTGAAAGCGGAAGCCCCCCCCCGCGCCGAAGTAGTTATCTCTTTAGTAGACGACCCCGCCATTCACGAGATGAACCGCGACTACCGTGGCTACGACAAGCCTACCGATGTCCTCTCCTTCGCCTTTCAAGAGAGCATGGAGGGAGTTCCCGCGCCCCCGCGTCTGCCGGGTATGCCTGTAGAGCTAGGGGATGTGGTTATCTCGGCGGACACCGCCCTACGACAGGCGGAAGAGCATGGCTTCACGCTAGAGCGGGAGTTGGCTCTACTGGCGGTGCATGGAGTTCTTCACCTGTTGGGCTATGAGGACGAAACTGTGGAAGGTACGCACGAGATGCGAGAGAAAGAGCGTCACTATCTGGGTTTCCAGTATCCATTGTGGGCGGAGGAAGCCCTTTAGCCGCGCCTACAGGCTACTGTTCCCCAAAGAGTGAACTCTTACCTGTGAAAAGTATCATTGCGTCTAACGCAAAAATCCGCCATAATAGAGTAGCAACTAGACAAATAGGAATAAGCAGACAGTATGTTTTCGCTATCAAAAACCTACGTGCATAAGGGCGCAGTTCCGTTCGCTTTAGGGCTTTCTCTCCTCCTAACAGGGTGTAAAGGCTCCTCAAAAGACGCGAACTCGTTTGTTTTGAATCAACTTTATAAAAACAATATCGACAAGACAACCGTCAAAATTCCCTCTATGCCGCTCCCCTTTATTAAAGATGCGCCAGACCATGCAGATTTAGGAAACGCAGGCGTAACTATCTCCGATAATCTCGCCATGAATCGCCCTGTGGAGAGCGTTGAGAAGGACTTTATCGCCAAAGCCGATGTCTACTGGAAGCTAAACTGGATGGCGAAGGTTATGACACAGGGGTTTGTACCCCACGATTTTGAAGATAGCGTAGAAAAAACGAAGCAGTTACTCGCGCTCACCTACCACGATTCGCTCTATCCGCTCGCCATGAACGCTCTGGAGGAGGTTCAAGAGGGGCTAAAGCACCAGCAAGCGGAGGAGACGCTTACTCGCGCAGGAGTGGCTTCCGCGATAGTGCCGTGGATGTCGGGTAGTCTCGCCGTAGAGGACTATATTGATTCCGGTCAACTTGGTTTCGGGGGAAAGCCTAAAGAGCAGGCTATTGGATTTGGAGACGCGAACGCCAACGCCGCCGCCTCGCCAGACCTATCCATGACGCTCGAACAGAAACAGGCGCTGGAGATAGTGCGTAACTACTCTTCTAAATACAAAATGTCTCCCGCCATGATGAAAACACAGGCGTGGGGCGAGGCTTACAAGCGTATAGACCAGTTTCTCTATGCGTTGCGCCGCCACCCCGTATCCGCCGACCATCCGGGGCTAGACCAAGCGCGAACGCGCACCGCTCCAAATGGGACAGACTATTTTGTTCAGCCCGACATGACGGCAGGGTACAAGGTAAAACCGGGAAATAAGAGCCCGATTGACACCACCACTCCCTTCAACCCGTTCGGGAGACCCTTCCGCGACAATTAGATATGCGCTTCTAAAAGAAAATCCCTCCTTATCGCGTATAAGGGGGGATTTTCGCTTGCCGATGTCGAACAGACTAGGTATCTAATCTTCCAAGTGAAAGGGGCGTTCGCTCTATGCCCGATATGCTGGTTCCTCTGCTGAAACTTCCTGCGCTGGAGCCGATACTACAAGAGATGAGGGCGCAGGGCATTGTGATACGCCGCGCTCATTCGTTTGAAATTACGCTCGTCCGCGCATTTATCCTCTCAGAGTTTGGCGACGGATGGGCGGACGAAATCACGCCCTGCTACAACCGCCAACCTATCACCCTCTACATTGCGCTGAAGGCGGGCGAACTGGTTGGGTTTGGGGCGTATGAAGCCACGCGCCGCAACTTTTTTGGGCCCACGGGGGTCGCAAAAGCGGAGCGCGGACAGGGTATCGGAAAGGCTTTGCTTGTCGCCTGCCTACAGGGTATGCTTGAAATGGGCTACGCTTACGGCGTTATCGGAGGGGCGGGACCTGTCGCTTTCTATGAAAAGACGGTAGGAGCGGCGGTTATTCCCGATAGCGTACCGGGCATCTATACAGATATGATTCGGCGCGATTAGGCGCAGGAGCCTTGCTTATGTCGGACGAAACCACGCAGAGCCATAGCCTTGAAAACATTTCAAACTCGATTCGCGCACGGATGGAGTCGAGTAACGCCGCCCGCGAAGAGGCTTTGAAGATATGCCGCGAAGTCATACAACTCTCTTCGCGAACGATACGCGCTATCCACCGCGATGAGATGACGAACGCGCAGACGCTACTCGCGGAGGCGAAAGGCAGAGTGGAGAGGGCGAAAAGCGTACTCAAAGAGCATCCTGACCTGCTACACGCGGGGTACGTCCACGATTCGCAGAAGGAGTACGTCGAAGCGGAGACCATGCTCGCGATTGTTACAGGACAGCCGGTACCGCCGCCTGAGGTTATGGGAGTCGAACCCGCCGCCTATCTCAATGGGCTGGCGGAGGCGGCGAGCGAGAGTAGAAGGCACGTTCTGGATAGGCTCAGGCTAGACGACGTAGCGCAGGCGGAGCGCGTTTTGAAGCGAATGGACGACATCTACTACGAACTGGTGACTTTCGACTTCCCGGACGCGATAACGGGCGGTCTGCGCCGCACTACCGATGCGCTTCGCGCCGTGCTAGAGCGCACTCGCGCCGACCTGACGCTCACCCTCAGCCAGAAGCGGTTGCAGTCCTCCTTGCAGAGCGCGTTAGAGCGACTGTCCAAGAGCGAGGGCGAAACCCGATAAGCCCCAACACTGAAAAGGAGGAGGCGCGAAACAGAACGCGCCGTACAACGACTATGAACACTAGCGCTACCCAAAACCCGCTAAACGACACCGACCTTCTGGATGAAGAGCGCAAAGAGCGTTATGGGCACACTCCGCCTAGCGCCTTTACCGACCCCGAAAAGCCCAAAGAGGCTTTTCGCGACTATGACGCGCCCGCCCGCGACTCAGTGCGCGAGTTCTACAAGTTGAACCACCGCTACCAGACCTTAGATTTTGTTCTCAGCAAAAAAGCCGAGTATCTGCCCGCCCGCAGGCGTAGAATGGGTATCTGGGAGGCGATGGAGTATCTGAATACGCTAGTAGACGATAGCGACCCAGATACCGACCTCTCTCAAATTCAGCACCTGCTACAGACCTCCGAAGCCATTCGCGCCGACGGGCATCCCGACTGGTTCGTTTTAGCAGGGTTAGTCCACGATTTGGGCAAAATACTCTGCCTGTGGGGCGAGCCGCAGTGGGCGGTGGTGGGCGATACCTTCCCCGTCGGTTGCGCCTACTCAGATAAAATCGTCTACAACGAGTATTTCGAGGCGAACCCGGATAACAGCGACGCGGAGTATCAAACAAAGACGGGAATCTATGAAGCGGAGTGCGGACTAGACAACGTGCATATCTCATGGGGACACGACGAATATCTCTATCAGGTGGTGAAGGACTATCTGCCGGAGTCGGCGCTCTACATGATTCGCTACCACTCCTGTTATCCCATTCACAAAGAGGGCGCGTACTCCTATCTGATGAACGCCCACGACAAGGAGATGTTCCATTGGGTGGATGCGTTCAACCCCTACGACCTCTACTCTAAGAGCGCCGCGCCCCCCGATGTTGCGGCGTTACGCCCCTACTACGAGGAGCTCATCGCGAAGTACTTCCCTGCGAAGATAGACTGGTAGCGAATCATTTTCCCTTTAGTGTGCGGAGAATCGCCAAAATCTCATCGGGGGGAGGATTACCGGGCTGGGCGTAGGCGATACATCCCATCTTGTCTATCACATATACCGCCCGCTTGATGAGCATACCAAAGAGCGCCGAGCGCCCGTAAGCCTTTGCAATCTCGCTCCCCTTGTCCACTACAAGCGGAAATGGAAACTGGTAGTGATTCACAAATCGGGTATGGCTCTCCGCGCTGAACGGGTTGATGCCGAGTACGGTAGCGTCCTCCTGCTGTAGGCTCTTCCACGAATCGCGGAAAGCGCAGAGTTGGGAGGTGCAGGTGGGGGTGCTGTCTCCGGGATAGAAGACAAGCACAACGCTCCGCTTCCCGCGAAAGTCACTGAGGCGAATGGGAGTCCCATCGTGCGTGGTTGCGGAAAAGTCGGGGGCGATATCGCCTATTTGGGGTTCTTGTGTCATTTCGTTTGAGTCTCCGTAGGGGTGTTATACGAACTCCGCCAATAGACTTGCCATTCCCGAACGACTTTTCGAGAGAGTGATAAGCCTTCCAATCGAGACCGTAAAATCCGTCCGTAGATACTGTTCGAGTTTTAGAAGAACACCGCCCATTCCGGCGTTATCTACGGAACGAGGTCAAAGCCTCTAGGACGGGCGCACGCTGGTTGGAATAGGGGCGTTCTCTCTACTATTCTAACATACAAGGACGGGCGCACTTCACAGGCAGGTACTTTCAGTGCCTGACCAAAGCCTTCAATATCTCAAAACCACCATACATACCCCAATGAGCCTTCACAAAGGGGAGACTTGCAATGCTCCCGCCCTCCGCCAACTTTTGAGGAGTGCGGAAGCCTTGCAGTATGGATAGGGACGGGATGGCGGGTAGAGCGCAATCGCTACCAACTTCCAGATTCTCTATCTCAAACCCTAGCCTGAGTAGTTACCCACGGTCAATATACATGGCTCAAGTCTCTTCTACCGCTACGTAT
>CAIJLM010000602.1 GCA_903821495.1 uncultured Chthonomonas sp.
CGGGCAGTCCGGATTGGGGCAGAATAGAGGTTGTGGGTTCATGGGTTCCTCGCAAGTTTTGTTTTGTCACTTAACTTTACGAGAAAACCGAACCCACATTCTCATTTTTATACTTTTTCACCGGATATTGTTGTCCTACCGACACACTAAATAGCGTTGCAAAAAGGTTACAATAGCGTCTAATATCGTTGAGTTATTGCGCTAAAGACAGGGGGGCGGTATCCCCATAGCAGGCTTGTTTTAGAAAGGACTACTCCATGTTGTGTAAAGTGGTAGGCGTTGTATTTACGGCGTTCGCGCTTCTCTTCTCGGCTTTTTCGGCGAAAGCGGACGACAAACCTCAGACCATCTACCTCTACCCTGCGGGGTCTCCCACGCTCAAAGGCGCGGACGAGAAGGAGATACTCTCTCCTCCAGACCCTAAGCCGGGGCAGGGCTACACCATCAAAAACATCCACAACCCTCTCATTGAGGTTCACCTTCCGTCCGCCGACAAATCTACAGGAACCGCGATAGTCGTAGCGCCCGGCGGCGGACACAATCAGGTGGTCTGGACGAGTGAAGGGACGAAAATCGCGACATGGCTGAATAGTCTAGGCATCGCCGCGATTGTTCTCAAGTACCGCCTTCAGTTTACGCCCGGATATAAGTACACCGTCGAAGGCGAAGCCTTGCAAGATACGCAACGCGCCCTCCGAATCACCCGTCTGCACTCCAAAGAGTGGGGCGTTCAGCCTAATAGAGTGGGCATACTAGGGTTTTCGGCGGGAGGCGCGCTTGCCGCCCTCGCCGCCATGCGCTACGATAGCGGCAAAACCGATTCGCCCGACCCTATCGAACACATGGATTCGCGCCCCGACTTTGTGGGCATGGTCTATCCCGGTTGGGGTCCCATGAATATCGCTATTCCCAAAGACGCGCCGCCAACCTTCCTTACTAGCGCAGGTAGCGACGACCAGTTTCACGCCAAGCAGAGCGTAGAGTTCTATAACGCCCTTTTTATGGCGGGGATACCCGCCGAAATCCACATCTACAGTCATGGGGGGCATGGGGGCGCTGTTAGTCCGCGAAACGGAATCCCCTTCGGTACGTGGCATATCCGCTTTGAAGAGTGGCTCGCCGACCTCGGTTATACCAAGAAGGAGCCTGCCGTCAAATGAATAGTCGTTCGCTGAAACGCGCCGCGCTTCCGCTTCTCGGTGTCGCCGCGCCACTTCTCCTGCTGGCTCTCACCGCCGTTAGCGGACAACAGAAATCGCCAAAAACGCCCGCTCCGTCGCAGTTCGATACGGTGGTTCGCCCCTTCCTTACGACGCACTGCCTCTCTTGTCACAAAGGGGCGAACGCAAGCGCGGGGATGAGCGTGGAGCCATTTCTGAATCTCGCTTCCATTGGCAAAGACCCCGATACGTGGCGGCAGTTCGCCCATAAGATTCGCACAGGGCAGATGCCGCCTGCGGGTTCGCCCCGCCCGGACGCACTACAGGCGAAGGCGGTCACGAACTACATCTTTAGCGAAATCGAGAGGAATGAGAGGGCGGTAAGGGCGGAGGCGGGGCGCGTTACAGCGAGACGACTGAACAGGGCGGAGTACAACAATACGATTCGCGACCTACTCGGCTTCGATATTCATCCTGCCGACGACTTTCCGCAAGACGACTCCGGTTACGGCTTCGACAATATCGGCGACGCGCTTTCCGTTTCGCCGCCTCTCATGGAGAAGTATCTTGCGACGGCGGAGCGCGTAGCGCGAACGGCGATTTTCGGGCAGGAGCTGATAAAGCCGCGCCTCGTAGAGCTACGAACGCCGCGCAAGAACACACAACCCCCCGCCGCCATTCCCGCGAAGTACGACGAGTCGGGGCTGACCATGCCGAGTTCGGTTCACGCCTCCTACCGCTTTCCTGCGGATGGAAAGTACGAAATTCGCTCTCTGATTGTCGGGTATAGGGCGGATAGTTCCGACCCCATGCGCTTTGCGCTCTGGATTGATGGCAAAAAGACGAAGGAGATAGAACTCAACCCCTACAGTTCCGGCTTTCCCGGCGAGGCGCTGGAGCTTGCAGGGCAGACTGCCAACTTTGGACGTGTCCAGATGAAGGCGGGAGACCACTGGCTCGCCGCCACGATGATTAAGATGTACGAGGGGCTTCCTGCAAGCCTGGGGGGACCCAACCCCTCTAAAAAGGCGGAGAGAAAAGCGACCTCTCGCTTCCCTATGCAGGAGCCGTCGAAAGATGCGACTCCCGCCGAACTCGAAAAATTCAAAAAACAGCAGGAGATGTTCAAGAAGTTTATCGAAAAGTTCAAGAAGGGAATCGCGCACGGGACTCGCCTCTGGATGCTAGAGGTCGGCGGTCCCTATGAGCAGGAGCGAGCGGTTTCGCAGAAGACTCACGCCCTCCTCTACACCTGCGGACATATCGACGGGAAGCATCTGCCTATCTGCTCCCGTAAAATCGTCTCGGATTTCGCGCAGAGAGCGTTCCGCCGCCCTGTAAGCGCGAAGGAGGTTGCGCCCTACCTGCGGCTCTTCGCGGAGGCGCGTCAGCAAGGAGATTCCTTTGACGAAGGGCTGTGCGTGGCGTTACAGGGGATACTCGTCTCGCCACACTTCCTCTTCCGCGTGGAGCATGACGCGCACGCCCTAAAAGGGGTGGATTCTAACCCCGTCAACGAGTATGAACTCGCCTCCCGCCTCTCTTACTTCTTGTGGGCGAGTATGCCGGATGCAGAGCTGCTTCGTTGCGCCGCCGTGAAAACCTTGCGAAAGCCGGAGGTTCTCAAGGCGCAGGTGGAGCGTATGCTTCGCGATAAAAGAGCGGACGCGCTCGTGGAGAACTTCGCGGGGCAGTGGCTGGAACTACGCAAAATCGAAGCGATTAAACCGGATGGCGAAAAGTTTCCCGATTACGACGAGTATCTGCGTCTCTCCATGCGTAAAGAGACAGAACTTTTCTTTGGCGAGATGGTTCACAAAGACCGCTCTATTCTTGACCTGATTGACGGTAACTACACCTACCTAAACGACCGCATGGCGCAGTTCTACGGCATAGCCGGCGTAGAGGGTCCCGAATGGCGCAGAGTGGATTTGACCGGAACCAATCGCGGTGGCGTTCTGACGCAGGCGAGCGTTCTGACCGTCTCCTCGTTGGCGACACGCACCTCGCCCGTTCTGCGCGGCAAGTGGATACTCGACAACTTCCTGAACACGCCTCCGCCTCCCCCGCCGCCGGGCGTTCCGAGCCTCGAAGAGACGAAAATCACGCAGGGAGCCTCATTGCGGCAACAGTTGGAGGAGCATCGTAAGAAGCCGCTCTGCGCGTCGTGCCACGCTCGGCTAGACCCGCTCGGCTTCGGGCTAGAGAACTTCGACGCGACAGGCGCTTGGCGCACGGTAGACGGCAAAACGCCTGTGGACGCTTCGGGCGTTCTTCCGGGCGGAAGGTCGTTTTCGGGTCCCGCGCAGTTGAAAGCCATTCTGAAAGAGGAAAAAGACGCTTTTACGCGCTGTCTCGCAACAAAACTACTGACCTACGCGCTAGGGCGCGGCTTGGAGAGGTATGATACTCCTACCGTCAAACAGATAGCCGCCGATGTCGCGAAGAGCGACTACCGCTTCTCGCGCCTCGTATTAGACATTGTGACCAGCCTACCGTTCCAACAAAGAAAAGGAGATATCCCCCGTGAACCCAATTCGCAGAAACTCGCTCTCGCGCCGAACCGTCCTCAAGGGGATGGGAGCCGCGCTCGGACTGCCCTTTCTGGAGGCGATGACTCCCGCTCTCGCGGAGGTCTCTCGCCATAAGCCCGACTCGACTCCTATTCGTCTCGCCTTCGTCTACGTTCCGAACGGAATCATTATGAAGGCGTTTACGCCCTCGACTGTCGGGCAGGGCTTCGAGTTCCCGCGAATTATCAAGTCGTTGGAGCCGTTCCGAGACGATGTTTTCGTGCTTTCGGGGCTTCGCGACCAGAACGGCGAGCCGGGTCCCGATGGCGCGGGCGACCATGCACGAGCGGGCGGTTCGTATCTTACGGGCGTTCGCGCTAAAAAGACAGCGGGCGCGGACATTCATACAGGGATTTCGGCTGACCAGGTGGCGGCGCAGTTTCTGGGCAAGAGGACGCGCCTCGCCTCCCTTGAACTGGGTTGCGACGACTCGCGCACCGTAGGGAACTGCGACTCCGGTTATAGTTGCGCCTACTCCAACAGCATCTCGTGGCGCACGCCCTCCACCCCCATGCCCCCCGAAGTGAACCCGCGCATCGTATTCGAGAGGCTTTTCGGAACGGAAGACCTTTCGCTTCCCGCCGAGGTTCGCGCTCGACGCGCGAAGTATCGCAAGAGCATCCTCGACATCGTAGGCGAAGACACGCGTAAACTCGTGGGAACCCTCGGAGCGGCTGACCGTAGGAAGATGGACGAGTACCTGACGGCGGTGCGCGAGGTGGAGCGAAGCATTCAGCGGGCGGAAAAAGAGAACCACCCCGCTATGCCGCAGATGGAGAAGCCCGCAGGAGTCCCCCTTACCATGGGCGAGTACGTGAAACTGATGTACGACCTGCAAGTTTTGGCGTTTCAGACCGATACGACGCGCATCTCGACGCTGATGGTAGGGCGCGAGGGTAGCAACCGCGTCTATCCTGAAATCGGCGTTCCAGACCCGCATCACCCGATAACTCACCACCGTAATAACCCCGAATGGGTGGAGAAAGTGACGCGAATCAACACGCACCACGTCGAACTGTTTTCGTACTTTATTCAGAAGTTGAAGTCTATTCCCGAAGGCGAAGGCACGCTTCTCGACCATTCGATGATAGTCTACGGAAGCGGCTTGAGCGACGGCAATCAGCACATACACGCCGACTTGCCCGTTATTCTCGCAGGGCGCGGCGACGGTAGCCTGAGACCGGGGCGGCATATCGCCTACAAAAAAGGCACGCCTATGACCAACCTCTACCTGACTCTGCTAGATCGCGCTGGCGTGCATCCCGAATCCATCGGGGATAGCGACGGCAGAGTGGAGCATCTCTCGGAAGTTTCGTAATTTAATCCCTCTGTCCGGCAGGAGTAGACAGTCTCCCCGTCGAATAGAGAGTGTAATCCTCGTTCGCTTGAATAATCTACACTGTTTGGAGTTTTCATGAGTTCTGCGCGACGCAAAAACATTGGTAAAGTAAACTGGCTACTACTCGCGGTTCTCGCGGGCGGCGCTCTCGCATCGCTCTTCTTTGTAGGCAGTCGCAATACTTTGCCAACGCCCGTCTCCATTGGACAGGCGAAGGACGAACCTCTCTCTATACACGGCGTAGGCGGCGCATGGTATTGGCGCGAACAGCCCCTCAAGGGCAAAGGGAGGCTCATTCGCGCCACAATCGCAGGAATGAAAGAGATTGCTACCGCCGATGCACTCCCCTCCTTCGATACAGATGGCAAAACGCTTGTGTGGACGGCGCGACAAGGCGCGGAGTGGTCGGTGATGTCCGCCAATGTAGAAGGCGGCGGAGGTCATGCTGTTTGGAGCGGAAAAGAGGAGCCTAGAGGCGTGAAGATGATTCAAGAGCGCATCTACTGGCTACTCCGAACTCCTGCGCCGATAGATATCGCTCTCCCCTTCCCGCCGCTACAGTCCTCTCTGCAAATCGTCTCTGTTCCTATCGGCGGCGGCGCGCTAGAGGCGAGCGCGAGGTTGCCGGAGGCGGACGATGGAGAGGCTCTTGGCATTAGCGAAGGTTCGCTCTATGTTCGCGCAGTACGCATGAGTTCGCCGGGCGCAACCTCTCTCTATCGTGTCAACACGCAAAACAGAACGTTCACTCGTATTACAAGCGTCGCCCGACACCTACCCGCGCTCCTAACTCGCAACGGAACCCTCTACTGGCTGGCTCCTAGCAAAGAGACAGACTCCCCGCAAATCGCTATGCAGGTTTTTCGCATGGGCGCATCGGGAACGATAGAGCCGCTCACGGACTGGCTCCCTGCGGGAGGAGCGCTCTACGAAACCGCGAACGATGTCCTCTACGCAGATAGAGAGATGCCGCCTAGCTTCTGGCGACTTGGTTCGCAAGATGTCTTCCCGACGACGCTCCCGCTTCCCAAAGACTTCACCGCCCTCGCCCTAGGCGATACGACGGCTCTTGTCATGTCCGCCTCCACGCCGCGCTCCAAGCCGGCGCTCTATCAGATACCTCTACAATGAAACGAAGCGCAAACAAACAGGTTAGCCCCAAAGCGGCGGCGACTCTCATCCTCATCACCCTTATCATCATTCAAGTTGTGTGGTATAAGGGGCTAGTCTTCAAAGAGAAGCCTTCCGGCATAAAGGGAGGCGGAGGCGGAGGCGGAGGCGGTGTGCCTCCTCCCCCCCTTGTGGGGCTAAAAGAGGTGAACGTAGACACCTTCGCAGGCGCTACCGACCCCGGCGATGCGGATGGCGGAAGGGCTACGGCGCGTTTCAATAGTCCGGTAGGTATCGCTCTCGATTCGCAGGGAAACCTCTATGTCGCGGATAGCCGCAACCATAGAGTGCGTCGCGTTACGCCTCAAGGAAAAACGACCACCCTCGCGGGTAGCGTTCAGGGCTATGCCGATGGCGCGGCGCAGACCGCGCAGTTCAACCTACCTTGCGGGGTAGCGGCGGGAACCGATGGCGCTATCTATGTCGCCGACACAGGCAATCACCGCATACGCAAAATTAAGGACGGGCAGGTGACGACTCTTGCAGGCGACGCTCAAGGTTTTGCGGAGGGCGCCGGCTCTCAGGTCAAATTCAATACCCCTTGCGCTATCGCTACGGACGGGAAACTACTCTATGTAAGCGACACTTTGAACAAGCGCATACGCATACTCGATTTGACGGGCAAGATAACAGGCGGGTGGCAAACCCCTACCTCCCCGACGGGAGTCTTGATAGATAAGCAGGTCGTCGTTGTCGCTCCTCAAACGGGTATCACAGCGCAGGGGGGAAGCCCTCTCCTAAATATCCCCATCGATTCAAAGGGACTCAGCGCAAACCCTGCCGATTATGTCATTCATAGCCCTGTCGCTCTCTGTAAAGCCCCAGAGGGCTGGTTTGCAACGGACAGCATCCATCATGGCGTATTCTTTATTAAAGGTGGAAAAGCCGAACTGATAGCGGGACAGTGCAAACCCAAAGAGGTCATAGACGGTTGGCGCGATGGCGATGGGCATCACGCCAATTTTGGCTCACTGAGCGGCATTGCGTGGGACGGAAAAACCCGCGTCTATGTAAGCGACACCAGCGACAACTGCATCCGAATTTTGGATATTAACCAAGTCCTCACCGGACGAAGGGAGACACTCCCCTGAACGTAGAGATAGAGAATTTAAGCAAAGAGTACGAGGGCGGAGTCATCGGGCTACACCCTACGAACCTCGTCATTGAGCCGGGCGTATGCGCCCTACTGGGTCCTAACGGCGCAGGCAAAAGCACTCTCATGTCCATCATAGCCACCCTCCAAGAGCCGACGACTGGCACGGTTCGCGTTGGCGGCTACGATGTACGGCGGCAAAAGCAGGAGGTGCGCGCTCTGCTTGGCTACCTGCCGCAAGACTTCGGGCTATACCCCTCGCTCACTGTGTATGAGACGCTAGACTACATGGGTATCCTCTACAACATCCAAGACCCCAAAGAGCGTAAAGACCGCATCGAAGCCGCTATGGAGAAGGTGAACCTCTCCAACCTTCGCAATCGCCCAATAGGGCATCTCTCCGGGGGTATGAGACAGCGCGTCGGGCTGGCTCAAGCGTTCCTAAATAAGCCCAAGCTACTCATTGTAGACGAACCGACGGGAGGGCTAGACCCCGAAGAGCGCATTCGCGTGCGCTCCCTGCTTGCGGAGTTAGGCGGCGAGGGCGTTATCCTACTATCGACTCACCTTATTGAGGACGTAGAGGCGGTGGCGGACACGGTGACGGTTCTCCATAAAGGGCGTGTGCGCTTTTTGGGAACCATTAGCGGTATGCTCGACTCCATCCGAAACAAGGTCTGGCAGGTGAACCTCACCCCCGCCGAACTCCCCGCATTCCGAGGCAAGCATCTGGAGACGGGGCTACTGCGCGACGGAAACAACATCCGACTTCGCATCGTCGCGGAAGAGAAGCCTACTCCAACAGCCCAACAGATAGAGCCGACTCTCGAAGACGCTTACATTCAGTTTATGCGCGAGGGAACAGATGAACCCGCCTAACGCTCTCCCTCAAACGGTCCGCATCAAATCGCCTCTCCCCTTTATGGCGTGGACGGAGTTGAAAATGGGCTTGAGGAGCGGGCAGTTCCGCTTCCTCGCCCTGCTCATCTTTCTGTTAGGTTGGTCTGTAGGGGGCGGAGGCGGAAGAGGCGTGGCGACCTCCGCATACAACGCAGGGGATACCGCCTGCCGGTTTCTCGGCGTGGCGGTGGCTATCTGGATTTCGCTGGGGGCGGTTCGCGATACCGCCATGCGTACTGAAGTCATCATCTTCACAAAGCCCCAACCGCTAGAGCGGCTTGCTCTCGCCCGTTTTCTTGGCTTCTTTGGGCAGATAGTCTGCTTTGTGTTCGCTCTGTTTCTTGGGGCGATACTCAGCCGCCTCTCAACGGGGCTAGGCTTGCTCGGCTTCTCCGCCTACCTTCCGCAGTTTCTACGCGCTATATTCACGCTTTTCTTCGTCGCCAGCGCAAGCTACTGTCTCGCCTCTCTCGCCGACAGCGTTATCGCAGGGTCGCTTATTGCGCTCTACTGGGTTGTCGCTATGTCGGGTAAGGACTTTCTCGCCAAGTTCTACTTTGTATGGTACTCTCAAAACCTTCTAGGCTATACGCTTCTGGGCGCGGCTCTTCTCTGCTTCAACCTCTGGTTCTATCGCAAAAAATGGCGAGGCGAATCGAAGGTTCCTATAGCGATACGCCTTCTCGCGCCCGCTCTTCTTATTGGGGCGGCGTGGTCAATGTGGGCTGTTGTGCGGGATGGACACGACCCGATGGCGCGTCAGAGCAAGGCGCTGGATAGAATGGAATCGCAGTCTATACAGGAGAACGCGCTCGCGCCCGGCTTTCTGCTCCCCGACCAGAACGGCAAGCCGACGGGGTTATCCCACTTTCCGGGCAAAATCCTGATTATCGCGTTGTGGTCTCCGCAAGACCCAGACTCGACCTTCCTGCTCTCGAAACTTGAGGAGGTCTCTAAAAAATACGGGGCGCAGGGCGTTCAGCCTATCGCTATCTGTTTGAGCGAGGACGCAGGAGTCGCTAAGACTTTCGCGCAAGGAGAGGCTGTCTCCTACCCCATTGTCTACGATTGGGGAACGCACAACGCCTCTCGCCAAACCGATGTCTCGCCTCTCGCCTCCGCCTATCGCTCTTCGCACCTGCCCTACGTCGTAGTGACGGACAGAAGGCACAGAGTGGCTAAACTGCTCGAACCGCCGAGTAGTTATGAAGGCTCCACCCTCGACGAGCAGATAGACAAACGCCTTGCAGAAGAACCGGAGTAGGTAGATATGTCTCGCACTGCGCTCATTCGCTACAACTTTCGCGTGTTGATGTTCAATAACTGGTGGCTTTTGGTGATTCCTATCGCCGTAAGCCAACTCACTGTCTTCTGGCCCGCCACGACACAGCGCTTCCACGCCGACCTTCCCGCCTCCACTGTAGAGTTGGTGTCGCCCCTGCTAGGCGCGTTTCTTTGCGCCCACCTGCTCTCGGCGGAGTACCGCTCCGGCATTGGCGCAGTGCTTGCCTCTAAGCCGATAGACATAAGCAAGGTGGTTCTTTGGCGACTGCTTATCGCGATTGGCTTAGTGTGGGCGTTAGGCGCTCTCTCCCTTGCGGCGTTCTATTTTTGGATGGAGCCGTACCCGCTCCTCTCGCCTCTCCTTGCGATGATGTCGTCTAGCCTCTTTCTTGGGCTTCTCGCCCTCACCTTCGCAACGCTATTTCGCCACCCTCTCACCGGGTTCGGCGTAGCGGCGCTCTACTGGGCTTTGGATTTACCGACGGGGCCCCCGCTGAATCCTTTTCTCTCTCTAAGGTCGCTCACCTCTTCCTATATATTGCCGGGTATGCCGCCGGACCAACCCCTTACCGACAACTGGCTAGTAGCGAAAATCATTCTGGTCGTCGCGGCGATAGCGCTCTATCTTCTGCATAAGAACCTGCTCTTTACGCTCGGCTCGCCGCTCACCTTACGGAGGCGGCGGCGTACCGTTGCGTGGATTGTCGGAATGATTTCGGTCTACATTGTCACGGGGGCGGTGGTCAAGGTAGGCTTCGGCTACACGCATCGCGGAACGCTCTTCCCGGACGACGCTTCGTGGTTCCGCAAACAGTTCGCGCCCTATGGGCCCTTGCCTGTCTCAGCGCTATTTGGCGCGAATTTTCGGGGGTATGTGGGCGCTATTCCAAACGCTTGGCGCATACAGCAGGAGGGCGAAGCGGACACTCTAGGCGACAATGAACAGCACCGTAGAGATTTGGGAGCGATTGTGAAGAACGCGCCGAACAGTATCTGGACTCCCAGCGCCGCCGACCTGTTGGCGCGGTTTCGAGGGCGCGGAAGAGAGTCCCCGGACATTCGCGTTGAGGTGTATCGCCTCATTGTGGAGCGCTATCCAAATAGCCCCTACACCCTGCACGCTCTTCAGCAGATTGGGCATATCTATTCGGAAATCGCTGTACAGGATTCGAGTTTTGACAAGAAGGCGCGAATGGCTTACGAGGAGTTGTTGAAGCGCTTTCCAAATGGGGAGTACGCGCACGAAGCCCTACGCTACCTTGCCGAGAGCGATAGACGAAACGGCGATAGCGCGTCGGCGCACCGTCATGGTCAGCAGTGGGCGGATGCCGCCCCCGTATACGAGAGGTTCTATGCGTGGGCATTCCTAACAGACCTGTGGCATGACGAAAAAAACAGGGAGGAGACGCAACGCGCTGTCGAGAAGACGCTCCAAGCGATTAAAGAGTTCCGCAAAGCGAAGGGCGCTATGGCGATTCCACTCTCTGAACAGAAGGTTTCACGTATGGAGCAGGATGCGGGCGGAGTGGATACGCGCATTCAAAAATATAGGTAGAACCTCCGCTCTACTGTTGGCTTTTGCCTCTCTGTTGCCCTATAGACATCCCTCCTCAATGCACTAATGGGAGGCTTGTTAGAAAAGTGGTTTGGCGTGGTGAAACTTTACTCTCGTCTTGTAGGGCAATTGGAAGATTTTAATCAGGGCGAGTCCCTAAG
>CAIJLM010000603.1 GCA_903821495.1 uncultured Chthonomonas sp.
CGGGCAGTCCGGATTGGGGCAGAATAGAGGTTGTGGGTTCATGGGTTCCTCGCAAGTTTTGTTTTGTCACTTAACTTTACGAGAAAACCGAACCCACATTCTCATTTTTATACTTTTTCACCGGATATTGTTGTCCTACCAAGCATCGCTTGAGGGGCGTTGTTTTGTCTCTAGGCAGGATATTAAGGCGCTTGTGGCGAAATAGGCGCTACTTAAGCATGGCTAGAGCAGAGGTGGAGAGTCTATGCAGATTTGGCGCATTCGCCTATTCGGCGCTCTTGAGATAGAGAGTCCTTCCGGCGCTGTCACCGCGTTTGCGGGTACTAAGGCGGGAGGCATTTTGGCATACCTCGCTCTCAATACTGGTAAGACCGTGACGCGAGAGGAGTTGGCGGACGCTTTTTGGGCGGATAGCGACCCTAACAGACAGAGGACGCGAGTGCGTCAGGAGATAATGGCGCTACGGACTCTGTTTGGAGCGGACGAAACCTCCCCCCTTCAAATTAGCCCGCAATCGGCAAGGCTCTCCGCCGATTTTGTTACTACCGATGTCGCGCAGTTTTTGGGGCTGTTGGATGAGGCGAAAAACGCGGACGATAACGCTGATAAGGAGCGCGCTCTTTCAAGGGCGGTCACGCTCTATCGCGGCGATTTACTGACAGGCTACCTCGATATTGGCGTGGCGGAGCGCTCTACCTACTCTCAACGGTTTGAGACCGCTCTGCGAGACCTTGCAAGGTTACACCAAGCGCGGGGCGATTTTGCAGGGGCGGAGGAGAGCCTACAACGCCTCCTCGCGTACAACCCGCTTCTCGAAGAGGCGCACATAGACCTCATTCGCGCCTACGCCTCCTCCGGTCAACCTGCGAAAGTGCGTCGTCAGTACGCGGCTCTTACGGAGATACTGCGTAGAGAGGCGAACGCTACGCCGACAGAGGCGACTCGCCAACTCGTGGAGGAACTCCTGCGTAACGCCCCTGTGCAATCCTCTCTCTCGACACCCGCCGCGCCTGAACTTACTACTCCCGCCGCAAGCGTGGAGGCGGAGATGGAGGCGCTCTGGCAAGAGGCGACGCGCCAAGCGGAAGTCCCGCAACTCCCTGCTTCCGCACAAACGCGGACTGCGCCTCTCTGGGTGATTGGGGCGGTATGCCTCCTACTTTTGGCGGCGGCGATACCGCTCCTCAATCGCAGAAACCAACCCTCGCAAACCGCCCCCCCGCTACAGTACAATCAAGAGAAGTGGAAGTTTATCTACACGCTCCAAAAGGGCGAAACAGGCGACGCGGAACCGAGAGCGATGGTAAGCAATAACAACAAAACTTATGGATATATCTATATCACAGGGTTAGTGGAGGCAGAGAACGAGGATAAGGATATTCTGACTCTCCAACTCTCTCCCGACGGCAAACTGCTCAGAGGCATCCGGTATAGTAGCCCCGAACACGACTGCGATAGAGCCTACGCTATCACTCAAGAGACTAAGCAGGAGGGAACAGTAGCAGTCTATGTCGCGGGTGAAACGTATATTCCATCAGGGCATGGCACGCCAGAGGGGTGGCGGATCGTTCTGATAAAATACGACACAAATCTCGTCAGGCAGTGGGTTCGGCGTTCGCCTGTCATCGTGCATAACGAACTGCACAACATTCGGGTAGCGTATAGCGAGGATGGCGGAATAACGGTAGGCGGAACCGCCCTTGAGAACGGCGTACACAAGATGCTCCTTCTGCGCTACAACCGCGACGGCGAACTGCTTTGGCAAAGGACGTTCAATCCGCCCAACGCAAAGTCCACCATTCTGAGCGATATGGCGGCGGACAGCAAAGGAAACGTCTACGCCTGTGGAACCACCCTGCGCGATGTATCAAAATCGGGTTCTCACACCGAATGGGCGACTCTCTGCTACGATGGAGCAGGCAAACAGATATGGGCGCGTTTCAACTCAGGAAGCGGGCGCGGCGCGGATGTCGCCTACCGCCTCTCAATCGCTGAACGAGAGCAGTTTGTCTATGTTTTGGGCGAATTCTATAATGGAGACCCTGCTGTGGGCGGCGCTGGAACCAATCTCGCTCTGGCGCAGTACAAACTGGATGGAACCCCTCAGTGGACGCGCTCTGATTCGCAATCGGGTCCTGAAATCTCTCCGCTCTCTATCGCAAGGAATAGTAGACCGGACATCATTACGATAGCCGGTACAAAGCCAACGCCAGAGAGAAACTCCGCGATATTCTTCAGCCAGTACGACAGCGCGGGCAATCGGCGCTGGAATAGGCAGTATATCCCGCCTACAGGCTTCAAAAGCGCCAGAGACCCCTCTCTTGTGACGATGGAGCGGGATGAAGTAGCGGTTCTCGGCTCAATTTCCGACCTCTCGTCAATATGGGAACACCAGCATAGTCAGTTTCTGTTAGCCCGCTACACCATTGAGGGCGTTCTGCAAAACCAGTACGCCTTCAAAATGCAGGGCGATATGAATCGCCCGCTGGTCTCTCTCTTCTCCCAAAAGGACGACGCTATTCTGGTTGGCGGACAGACGCAACAGGCGGATAAAAAAATGGCGCTGGTGATACTGAAGTACTAGATATACCCCTCCCTAAACTCGAATTCTTTTCGTTTTTTACAAAAATACCCCCCAATACCTCAAAATGAACGCTCAATGAACGCTTGATTAACGCTCTCTAGGGTAAAAGTAGAGTAGCGCATAGCCAATTACATCACTCTCAGGAGGAAAATCAACGTGTCACTCTCTCGCATTAAGAGTAGTTTTTTCGTTTGTCTCGCCGCTCTGCTTTTAGCAGGAAGCCGCTCCGTCACCCTCGCACAAACGGGCAGTCCCTGGTCATGGGGGTATAATAGCGCGTTTGAGTTAGGCGTAGGAAATGCAAACAATGCCAGCAGGAATACGCCCGTCTCCCCCCTCAATCTCGCCAATGCCAATATCATACAGGTGGCAGGAAGCTCAGGAAACTCAATCGCGCTCACATCAAGCGGAACCGTTTGGGTATGGGGGTGGAATATCTTTGGTCAGTTGGGGGATGGAACCACGACGGATAGCGGCGTTCCTCGTCAAATGTCCGGTCTCACGGGCGTTACGCAAATTGCGGCGGGAGGAGGGCAGTACTACGTCCTCAAATCGGATGGAACCGTGTGGGCGTGGGGCAGAAATCAGTACTCTGATTTAGGCGATGGAACCACCACCGAAAGGCACGCGCCCGTACAGGTGCAGGGGTTGTCCAATATCGTGCAGATTGCAGGAAGAGAGAGTTCGGGGACGGCTCTCCGGTCGGATGGGACTGCCTGGAGATGGGGGACGGATTTCAGAGGGCTAAACGCAACGGCTGTTCAGATGAAAGGGCTGACGGGAGTCGTGCAAGTAGCCCCTGGCAGTTTGCATGAACTCTACCTCAAGTCGGATGGAACCGTATGGGCGGCGGGCTTTAACACTTACGGGCAACTGGGCGATGCAACCAACAACTATAGCCTAAACTTGGTGCAGGTTAAGGGGTTGACAAACGTAGTGCAGGTAATCGCGTATGCAAACAACTCCGCCGCGCTTACCTCCGACGGAACCGTATGGACATGGGGAAACAACGACTCTGGGCAGATAGGCGATGGTACGACGAACAGTCGTAATACGCCATTTGCAGCGTTCACGGGAGCCGTGCAGGTATCTATTGGCAACGCGCACACCATCGCGCTTAAATCGGATGGAACGGTTTGGGGATGGGGCAATAACCCTAACGGGGAGTTGGGGGATGGAACGAATACAAACAGATACGCTCCCGTCCAGACGCTCAACCTTACGAACCAGACCTTCATTGCGACTGGGCAGTATCACAACCTCTCGGTTCAGGCAACGCTACAGAACACCAGTATCGGCGCGGGAAGTCTCACTTTAGCCTATGCCAGCGGCGTGGGCGCTCGTCTCAATACCAAAAGTTACGGTAGCCGCATCGTCTATAGACCACTCGATTTCACAGTGGACGGCGTGTCTATTGGCTCCGCTAGAACCTTTGCGACAGGAACCGCTACCGTTCCTCTTACCCCCGCCTTCGGGGTTGGAACGCATACAGTTATCGCTAGTTTCGCCGGGGATAGGCTCTACAACCCCTCCAGCAAGAAGTTCACGATAACCATCACCCCCGCCGCTACCGCGATTGTCGCCACGAAAGCCGCGCTCTATCGGGGAGTAGCCGCCAACCTAAAAGCGACGCTCACGCGCAAAACGGATAGCGGACACCCCGCCAACGAATCCGTGACTTTCAAGATAGACGGAACCGTGATAGGAACCGCGATAACGGACGGAACCGGAACCGCTACTCTCGCCTACACCGCAGACACGACCTTCTCCATCGGTAGCCACAACCTAACGGCGGAGTTTGCAGGAGACGGCAATCACAACGGCTCGGCTTCCGCGAACGCCGCCCTCACCCTGAGTAAGAATAAAACGACGCTAACGCAAGGAAACGTCTCTCGCGCCGCAGGAAGCAAAGTCACTCTGACAGCGACTTTGAAGCAGGCTACGGGGAAGATACCTCAGAGCGGCAAGACCATCACGTTTAGCGTGGATGGCATGATGGTAGGAACGGGAGTAACGAACGCAAGCGGAGTAGCCAGTTACATCTACACGGTTCCGAGTACGGCTTCGCTAGGCGTGCATCCAATGTCGGTTAGTTTCGACGAGGACGACTACGACCTCGCCGCTACCTACAGCGCGGCTACCCTCACAGTGAAGTAGACCTCGCGGTTCTTTTAGCGCTCCCCTCAATGGAGACATTGAGGGGAGTGTTTTTGTTTCAATACAGGATTTTAGGAAAAGCGCCTATCTTTAACGCGCCCCTCTCTTCCCTAAAGTAAATTATAGCGTGAGGCGCTGTATTTCGGCTTGACTTCCATGCGGCAAAAGCGCCATAATGGTTATACATATACCCGTTTTGTAACGCTTAGATGAGGCTAGTAGGCGTTAGCGTCCTTTTCAGAGAGTCGCCGTTTGGTGCGAGGCGATAGGGAACTACGCTGAATCTCCCCTCGGAG
>CAIJLM010000604.1 GCA_903821495.1 uncultured Chthonomonas sp.
CTTGAGGAGTTTGGTCCCCGATTCTGGACTCGAAGCCTCAATATCGTGAGTAAAGTAGATACAACGGATATGGTGACGGAGGTGGTACGCGCCATTGAAAAACTATCGCATGAGAGGGTGGGGGCGCTTATCGTCTTTGAGCGACAGTTCCGCCTCGACCAGACGATAGCGAATGGAACAACGCTCGACGCTCAAGTGACAGCCTCCCTCCTACTGACGCTCTTTTATAAAGGAACAAGCCTGCACGACGGCGCGGTGATTATTCGCAAGGGCAAAATCGCGGCGGCGGGCTGCCTACTCCCCCTCACAGACCGCCCGAAAGTGGACGCGGAGGTGCATACGCGCCATAAAGCCGCGCTTGGAATGTCGGAGAACTCAGACGCGGTTGTGCTTGTTGTTTCGGAGGAGACCGGAACCATCTCGCTCGCTGTGAATGGCAAACTCGTGCGTAGTTTTCGCTCGGACACCCTGCGCGTACGCCTGAACCAATTGCTTCACGTCACCCATTCCGACCTTGAAAACGTAAATACAGGGGCGGAGCCACCCGCCCAACGCGCCTGAGAAAATCGTAGAACGCTATGTCTTTTCTAGAACCATACCTCCCCAATAAAGAGCGACTTGAACAACGCAGGTCGGAACTCACGATGAACCTGCGAACGGACTGGGTGTTCAAACTCATCTCCCTCCTCACGGCGATGACCCTCTACGTCTATGTTCAATCCGAGCGAAACCCGACTATCCAGCGCAGTTTCAACGTCGCTATCACGCCCGTCAACGTTACGGAGGGCTTGGATTACGACCTAGACGCTCCGACGCTCGCCATCACTGTATCGGGGCAGAAGAGCGTGCTTGAGGGGCTAAAAGAGACGGATATTCGCGCCCTCGCCGATATGCACCGCCTGAACCCGGAGGTATACACCCCCCAAGCCATTCCGCTTCAACTCCAACTGCCCAACCTCCCCGCGCAAAGCGTGAAGGGGCTTGCTTTCGACCCGCCAACGCCCTCTGTTCGTGTACAGATATACCAGCCTGCGACAAAGACTCTGCCCGTAACCGCGCTCTACCCGAAAGAGCCGCCTGTCGGCTTTCGCTATGGAAACCCAGAGATACAGCCGGGCAGAGTGCGCCTTATGGGAAGGGCGGAGAAAATCAAGCGCGTTACGCATCTTGTGGTAAACGCGCTACCCTCCGGCGCGGGCGCGAAGGTGGATGGCGAGTTTACCGTTCAGGCGAGAGACAGCGAAGACCGCCCGGTAGAGGGCATACTTTTGGAGCCAAACGCGGTGCGCGTCGTGGTTCCTTTGCAGGAGGAGCCGCCCTCTAAAATAGTGCTGGTGAGCGCGGATGTCTCCGAACCGCCCTCCTATCCCTACACGATAACGGAGGTTCGCGTGGAGCCGTCCCAACTTAAACTGCTGGGCAGACCGGAGCGGCTTACCAACCTCTCGACGATAAGCACCGAGCCTATCTCCGCGAAGGCGTTCACCCAGAATCAGACGGTGACAGTTCGCCTAAACACGCCTCCCGACATCGGATTGCGCGACGACGAGGATAAGCCGATAACCAGCGTCAAGGTGACATTCATCATCAAGAAACTGGCTTCCAGCGAAGAACCCCGCACAGCAAAGCCGAACACGGAAGAGGGCGGAGCCTCAAAGAGTTCGCCGCCTAATCGTCCCGCAGGCGCGCCATGACGCTAGAGCGAAGCGTATCCCAAACGCTTGCCACGAACCCCCTCGTCTCAGAGGTCGTCGCGCCGGACGAATCCGCCGCGCAGTACGAACCGCAGTCCGTAATAGGGCTTTTCGACCGCGCCTTCGACCTCTATAAAAGCCATGCTTTCGCCTATATCGTCGCCGTCGCCGTTATTCTGATACCTACGCACATCCTCCTGCAACTGGCGAATAACTTCTGGCTGACTCCTCTCTCCTTGAGCGTTCAAGACCCCTCCGACCCAGAACTACTCACTCAAACCATCCAGTTATTGGGGGCGACCCTGTTAGTAGGCGCGCCGGGCGCGGGCTTGCCGGGGGCTATCTCCGCTATCGCCTTCTTTATTGCTAGCATCCCTGTTACGCTGATGACCTCTCGCTTTCTGCTTGGGCGAGCGATGCCTGCGCGACAGGCTTTTGGGCAGTCAATTCGTCTTCTGTTTCGGCAGAGCGTTACGTGGACGCTGGCGGGGTTGGCGTTTATTGGGGGCTACTCCCTCTGGTTTCTAGGCTTCTCCATCGTTTTGGCTCTCCTATTTGCGAGCGCTTCCAGCGCCCCCGGCGCAAGTTCGACCATTGCAGGGATACTTGTGATACTGCTCTTCGTAGTCCCCTACTTTCTGGCGTGCTACGCCATTGCCCGCGCCTTCATTCTCGCCACGCCGCTGATAGTTCTCGAAGGCAAACGCCCTACGCAAGCGCTATCGCGAAACGCGCAACTAATACCGAAATCTCTCTTCCGAAAAGTCTGGATAGCGACCGCCGCGCTTCCCGTCACGCTATTAGGCTTGCAGACGCTTCTCGCTTACGCGCTCTTTTCGGTAACGACAAGCCTTCACTTTCCGCCTTTACTCGCCTTTTGGGGGCAGACCGCCTTCACCGCGCTCCTTTCGCTCTTCTTTCAGCCCTACGCAATGATATTCTACACGCTTCTCTACTACGATATGACCTTTCGTCGGGATGGGCTAGACATCCGCCTCCTCGCCGAAGCCGCCCAACTGCCCGCGCCACGCTTGCCGAACTCCGCTTCGCCGTCGCTTTCGACTCCGCTCGCCCCGCCGAACGGACTGAGGAGGCGCAAGCGATGAGAGTTTACCATGTGAAACGGGTCTGGTCAGGGGTTGCCCCCCCTTGTCTGACTAAAGCAAGCGTCTTTCAGACGCAACGCTCCGTCGCCGTACAGCTTTTCAAGAGGGCGATAAGCCTTACAGTCGAAACCATCACTCCGTCAGAAAGACGGTCGCACTTCGTAGGCGGGGGTTTTCACCCCCTGCCCCAACTCCTCGCTCTTCTGTTTACCCTCTTCCTCTTTGCGTCGCCTGTTTTCGCGCAGCCCCCCGCGCCAACTACAGACGCGCACTCTAAGGCAAGGGCGCAACTGCGCGAAATCGTCTCTCGCTCCGAGTTCAAAATCACGAAGAGCGCTCAGAAGAACCCGCTACAGGAGAGCGCCGAATGGTTGCGCCAAAAGTGGGACGAACTTACAAAGTGGTTTAACAAACTCTTCTCGCAGACGCCGAAAATTATCTCGAACTCGTTCGTGGTATGGGTGTTTATCGGGCTGTTTTTGGTTCTTGCGATGAGGCTTGTCATACATCTCTTTAAGAACCGCTACCAAGCGCCCAAACTCCGAAACGCGCCTCTCGCCTTCACCGAAGAGATTGAGCGGTTTCCTCTGGCGGAAGAGTGGCTCGAACGCGCCAAAGGCTACGCCGAAGCGCATGACCACGCCAAAGCCTATCGCGCCGCTTTTGTCGCTCTGCTACTGCGCCTCGATGCGGAGAGCGTCGTTCCTTTCGAGAAACAGCGCACAAACGGCGAATACCTACAACTCCTTCTGAAGTCGCCCGCCCTCTTTCGGGCGCTGAAACCCGCGTTCTGGCAGTTCGACACCCACTGCTACGGAGGTCGCCCTGCGCTTCCCGCCGACTACGCGCAGACCATAGCCCTCTACGAAAAACTGCCCTCCCTTGCAAGGCGAACGGAGGCGGGGCGGATTGTAGAGGAGGCGCGATAACCATGAAACCCTCCCCTCCGCGTAAAGGGATAGCCCTCCTACTAGGGCTAACACTCCTCCTTCTTGTTACCGCCACACTCTCCCGCGAGAAGAGCGAAGAGTCGCGTCCGCCCGCCGAACCCAGCGCTTTCAACGCGCACCCCAACGGGCTAAAAGCCCTCTACCTGCTCTACGAGGCGCAGGGCTACCACGTCGCGCCGTTACGCTCTAGTTGGCGAAGCCTTACTCAGGATACAGGGCTACTCTTTGCAGTAGAGCCTTTTGAAAAGACGCGCCCCGTATCCCAAAACGAGATGGAGGCGCTCAAGCGTTGGGTGGAGGCGGGCGGGACGCTCGTCTATATCGCTACCGCCCCCACGCGAGCCTACGACCCCAAAGACCCGCTGATGGGAGATATTCGGGTAGTCGAAGGAGACCCCGACCCGTTCACCGTAGAACCCGCGAATGTAGTGTCTCCCTATATCGAAAACGTAAAGAGTATCGCCTACACAACCCCCGTTCGCCTCGAAACAAAACCCAGCGCGGGATACGCTACTCTTTTTGGGGATGAGGAGGGCGCTCTGCTCCTCGAAAAACAGGTCGGGCGCGGACACCTGCTTGTCTCTACAATTAGCGACCTCGCCTCCAATGCGATACTCGCTCAAGAGAAGTACGACAATCTACCCCTCCTTGTCAATATCGCTCTCGCCGCTACCCATAATAGGCAGGGCGGTATCGCCTTCGACGAGTATCATCACGGCGTAGGCTTCGAGGAGAGCGCGGGAGGGCAGGGTGGCGTGTGGAGAGCCACTCCTCTACCGCTACGCCTTCTGCTTCTACACGCCGCCTTGATAGGGCTACTGCTTATCTATAACGGAAATCGCCGTTTCGGTCAGCCCGTATCTATCCCCGCTCCAAAACTGCGCCCCTCCACCGACTATGCCACCGCCGTCGCGGGGTTTTGGAAAAAATCTAAGGCGAGCGACATCGCTTTTTTGATTCTCTACGATAGGTTTTTGGGAGAGATAGCCCGTCACTACGTCGCCCCCGACTCTCGCGCAGAGACCCTGCTTCCCTACACGCAGTCCGCGCCGCAAGCCCTGCAAGCGGAGTTCAGAGCGCTATTTACAGAGGGCGAGAGCGTTCGTGCAGGAAAACGGATAACCGAAAGCGAACTGTTGGCGTTAAGTCAACGCTTAGAGAATATGAGGAGAGCGATACCCCTTGTCGGATAGCCTACTACCAGAATCGAATACACCCGCCGCGCCTGAAACTTCTGCGCCCGTTATGCCAAGCGCTCCCGTCGTTCCCTCAATGCCTGTAGCCGTCCAAGAAACAACGCTGGTGCAGGGCTTCGCCGAACGAGTGCGCGAGGAGATGCACAAAACGCTGGTAGGTCAGGAGGAGTTGATAGACACGCTCCTTGTGGGGATACTCTCGGAGGGGCATATCCTGCTGGAGGGCGTTCCCGGAACGGCGAAGACTCTCGCCATTCGCACGCTCGCCGCTATTTTTGACGTTCCCTTTGCGCGTATCCAGTTCACGCCCGACCTGATGCCCTCGGACATTGTGGGAACCAACGTGTTCGACCCGCGCACTGGCGAGTTCAGCCTCAAGCGAGGACCTCTTTTTGCAGGGCTTGTTCTTGCCGATGAAGTAAACCGAACGCCCCCTAAAACGCAGTCCGCTCTTCTCGAAGCGATGGAGGAGCGGCAAGTGACGATTGATGGCGTGAGCCACCCGCTTCCCGCGCCCTTCCTCGTATGCGCGACCCAAAACCCTATTGAGTATGAGGGAACCTACCCTCTGCCGGAGGCTCAACTAGACCGCTTCATGCTGAAAATCGTTATCTCCTACCCGCAAGCGGAGGAGGAGAGGGCGATTCTTGCACGAGTGCAGGACGGCTTCCGTTCACGAAACATCACGACAGCGAACATCACGCCTCTCTTGAATCGGGGAAACCTTGCAGAGTATCTTGCGGAGATAGCGGAGGTGCAGGTCACGCCCGAAATTCAGCGCTATATCGTGCAGATAGTTCGCGCCACCCGTAGCCACAAACATCTTACGCTCGGCGCAAGCCCCCGCGCCTCCATCAACCTTCTGCTCACCTCCAAAGCCTACGCCGCCATACAGGGACGCGCCTTCGTCACACCCGACGAGGTGAAGCGTCTCGCCTATCCCATCCTCAGACACCGCCTCTTGATTCGCCCTGAATCGGAAATTGAGGGCTATACGCCCGATAGAGTCATAGAGGGGATACTGGGGTCTCTCGAAGTTCCCCGCTGATGACGAGCGCGACTCCCATACGCCTCGCTATCGTCTTGCGCCCCGCCGCCGGCGGGATGCGGACGCACGTCGAGACGCTTCTTACGTTCCTAAATCGAGAGCGTTTCGCCCCAACGCTGATTGCGGGGGCGGAGTTCGCGCCTCTCGCGCAACGTCTGAATACGCCCCATATCGCCCTAGAAATCCCCGCCAAGACCTCTATGAACGCCGATAGATTCGTCATTCGAGACCTCAAGCGGATATTGAGGGGAAACTTCGACATCGTGCATGGACACGGCGTGCGGGGGCTATGGGTTGGCTCATTCGCGGCGGAGAGGGCGGAACTGCCGTTTGTCGCCACCGCTCACAATCTTCTACCAAAACTCTCCTTCCTTCAAAACGTGGGGCTTTCGATAGCGCTTCGTCAGACCAAAAGGCTTATCACCGTTTCCCACGCCGTGATGGAGTCGTTTCGCGAGAACGACTTAGACCTTCCGCCCGTAAACGTCATTCCCAATGGGATAAACCTCTCCCGCTACCAAAAGCCCGCAGAAGACCCCGCCGCGCTACGAAAATGGTTCGGTATCCCCGATGAGGCTCCAGTTGTACTTGGGATTGGGCGACTCGAAAAGGAGAAGGGCTTCGACCAACTGATACTCTCTTTCGGTTTTCTGCGCTCCGAAGAGCGGGAGGCGAGGCTGATAGTTGTGGGAACGGGTAGCGAGGTGGAGAACCTGAGCGACATGGCGAGTAGCGATGTGCAAATCCACCTTGCGGGTCACGCCGCCGACCCCCTTCCGTACTATCAGATTGCGGATGTTGTGGCGATACCCTCCCGTTCAGAGGGGCAGGGAATTGTCGCGCTAGAGGCGATGGCGGCGGGCAAGCCTGTGGTAGCGTACCGTGTGGGAGGCTTGACGGAGACTATTGAGGAGAACATCACGGGCTATCTCGTGAAACCGTTCGATGTTTTGGAGTTCGCGAAGTCGCTCTCTCTCCTGTTGAAATCGCCTCCTTTACGGCGTTCGATGGGGGAGGCGGGTAGGGCGCGAGTCGCAAGCCAACACTCCGCGCAGAAGATGGCGGAACAGATAGAAGCGGTATATCAACAGATAGTGAGAGGGGCGCAGGAAGAAAAAAGATAACCTGTACGCCAATGCCCCGTCTGTCTTAGTAAGGAAATCAAAAACATGATTCAGGGAGTTAGATTAGTCTGGACGCTCCTGTTCGCAGGATTTGCGCTCACCGCTAAGGCGCAAGAGTTGCGGGTTCCCGCTTTCACCGCTTATGTCGAGCCAGACGCGGAGGCGGTGAACATCTCTGAACAGAGCGGCGTAACGGAGTGGAAGGACGGTCATCAGAAAATTGTCTGGTATGGCAAACTTTCGGCAGGCGAGTTAAGCGTTTCGCTTACCATGAGTATGCCCAAAGCGGAACGCTCCACCCTACGCCTGAGCATAGGCAAACAGAAGCAATATCGCACCATTGAGGGTAGCGGCGAAGAGCGGAGTGTCGATTTTGGCGCGTTCGCCATTCCGAAAAACGGCTATCAGCGTATCGAGTTGCAAGGAGTTAAGAAGAGCGGAAGCGCGTTTCCAAACCTGAAAACTCTGGCTCTGAACGGAACCGCCATGAAGAACGCCCACTTCAGCCTTGTAGAGCGGCGCAACGCCGCCTCTGTTCACCTCTCCTACCCTATTCCCAAAGAGGCGCAGGTAGAGTGGTTCTACAACGAAGTCACGGTTCGCACTACGCCACTCTGGTCGTACTACATGGCGTGCGGGTTTCGGCGGGGCTATTTTGGGATACAGGTAAATAGCCCTACCGAGAGGCGCATCATCTTCTCTATATGGGATTCGGGCAAAGAGCCAGATAAGCGAGACCTTGTGCCGGACGAAAACCGCGTGAAACTGCTTGCGAAGGGCGATAACGTCGTCGCAGATAGTTTTGGCGGCGAGGGAACAGGAGGGCACAGTCATCTCGTATACTCATGGAAGCAGGGGGAGACGTACCGCTTCCTCGTTCATGCCAAGCCGGAAGGCGGCTTCACAACCTATTCGGGCTACTTCTACTTTCCAGAGACGCAAAAGTGGGGACTGATAGCGCGGTTTCGCGCCCCCAAAGATGGCGACTACTTGCAAGGTCTCTACTCGTTCAATGAGAACTTTGGGGGCGCAAACGGGCAGTTACTTCGCGTAGCGGAGTTCGGAAAGCAGTGGGCGCGTACCAAAGAAGGCGCGTGGATAGAGTTAACACAAGCCAAGTTCAGCCACGACTCGCACGGACGCACAGAGCGCAAAGACTACGCTACAGGAACGAAGCAGGGACGCTTCTACCTCTCCAATGGCGGCTTTGTGGAGAACGGCGCGCGCTATGGCGACAGCGTAACGCGCCCCCGCTCCGCCAACCCGATGGAGGGAACTCCTCTACCGGAATAGTTGTAAGGGTTCAGGGCGGGGGCGCTTAACCTCACCCCGCCTCTCCTAGCCCTCAACCCCTGCCCCTTCTCCCAATTCTGGGAGAAGGGGTGAATGCACAGATGGTGGTTTGACATTAGAAGCCTGTGGAAGGGTTCTAAGTTTGGGGCTTGATGCACTGCTTTTCGCGCTTTTTCGCGTATTTCGCGGACTCATCCCAAAAGAGTGAACTCTTACACTCCTACGGAGTAGTTGCGATTGCTTCGTAATTGTGGTATGATTCGATACTCCTCTACAGATACCTGTAGGACAAACCCCCTGAGTGTAGGCTTATCACGCCTAAACCACAGAGGGGCGGCGCAATAGACCATTTGGCGCTCGACTATAAGCAGAAATCAGAAAGGTGAAGACAGTGAAAAAACCGTTTTCAATGCTGGCGTTAGCCAGTCTCGCTCTCCTGTTGGCTCATCCGGCTCAAGCAGGAAAGCTCAATGTTGGCGACCCCGCCCCCGCGCTAAAGGTTGCGAACTGGGTGAAGGGCAAGTCCTTCTCAAAGTTTGCAAAAGGCAAAGTATACGTTGTAGAGTTCTGGGCGACATGGTGTGGCCCCTGTAAAGTGAGCATCCCTCACCTTACCGAACTCGCGAAAAAGTATGCAGGCAAAGTCACCTTTACCGGCGTAGATGTCTGGGAGAACTCCGGCGGCGATAAGTCCCCCTTCCTCGACAAAGTGAGCAAGTTTGTTGATAAGATGGGCGACAAGATGGCGTACAACGTCGCTACCGATGACCTCGATGGCACGGTTGCAACGGACTGGATGAAGGCGGCGGGGCAGAACGGTATTCCTACCGCGTTCGTAATTGACCAGAACAGTAGAGTCGCTTGGATTGGTCATCCTATGTCCGATATGGACTCTGTACTCGAAAAGGTTATCGCGAAGAAGTGGGACTTCACCGCCTACCGAAAACAGATGGCGGAACAGCAAGCCAAAGAGGAAGAGCAAGCCAAAAAGATGCGCCCGCTTCAAGAGGCGATGGGCAAGGTATCCGCTCTTGCAAAAGAGAAGAAGTTTATCGAAGCGGCGGACATGGTGGACACTGTTGCGGCGAAGTTCCCTGATTTCGCAGACCGCCTACTCGCCACGAAGTTCCAACTGCTCGTATCGGGCGACTCCGAGAAGGCGAACGATGTTGCGAAACAACTGGCGGACAAGCAGTACAAAGACCTACCGCAGGGCTTGAATATGCTCGCGTGGGCGATGGTAGACCCCAAAGGCAAATACACGCACGGCGATATTGACCTCGCGATTGACATCGCTTCCCGCGCTGTAGAAGTCTCGAAGGGCAAAGACCCCGCGATTATAGACACGCTCGCCGCCGCCTACGCCAAGAAGGGCGACTTCGACAAAGCCATTGAGACCGAGCAGAAAGCGATTGCCGCGATTGCTGGTTCCGAGTATCCTGACAAGGACGGGCTAAAGAAGGAACTCAACGAACGGCTAGCCGAGTACCACACCAAAAAGAAGTAGGGAGTCTCCCTCTATCCATAAGAGCCGCCCTTTTTTGATAGAGGGCGGCTCTTTTCGCTCTATCATCACTAGAGGAACCCAACGCTATGACCAACGCGCCCCTCATCACGCCTGAAGAGAAAGCCCTTTTCGAGGAGAATGGCTACCACATCCTCCGCGCCGCGCTTAATCTAGGCGAAGTTCAAATATATCGTGACGCTATGGCGCGGCTCTTCCAGACCCCCCAAGACCACCCCTACATCTCGCGCCTCTTCTGCGCCGACATCCCCTCTGCGGAGCGCGATACGCTCAACCCTCGCGCTATGTGGAACGGTTTTGACCTGCCCCTTTTCGACGACCTCTTCTACGATATTATCTTTCATCCGAAAATTGCGCTCACGATGGACGCGCTGATTGGGCCCGACCTCAACTTCTATGAGACCTGCTTCGTGACGAAGCCCCCGCGCTTCCCCGGTCACTTCCGCGACTGGCATCAGGATTCGGACTACTTCGACCCGCAGACGAACGACCGCAACGCCGCCGTCATCGTCTATCTGGACGATATGAGCGCAGATTCGGGGGCGACCCGCGTGGTTCCCGGCAGTCACAAATTGGGGGCGCTACCGCATATCACGCCAGAGGAGGCGGTCTCTAGCAAGCATAAGGAGGTAGCGGAGAAGCGCAAGTACGATGTGCAGGGCGTGACCTTCGACTTCAAGGCGGGAGACTGTCTCTTCTTCCTTGCGCGGGTCATTCATAAAGCGGGCGGCAACTCTACCAGCGCCTCGCGCACAGGGCTTATCTACAACTACACGCGCAAAGACACGCTCGACCTCGGTAAAAAGAACCAGAGCGTCGCGAACAGCGTACCCGTCACGCGAAACGGGCGAATTTATCGTCCGTAGCGAATTAACTTTAGCATCTCAAAAACAAAAACAGCCTCTCTACACGATGTAGAGAGGCTGTAATTCTGAAAACGGGAGAAGGAGTTTACTCTTCGCCGCCGCCTTTGCGTCCGCCTCTGCCGCCGCTCATGCCGGAGGCTCCAGGGAAGGAGCGCCCTCCCATACCGCCGCTCATGCCAGAGGCTCCGGGGAAGGAGCGTCCTCCCATACCGCCGCCAGCGCCTGCCATCGCAGGGTTTCCCCCGCCTGAGCCGCCCGCTCCAGCGACATGATACTTCTGGTTTTCGCGAAGAACAATAACAAGACCTACAATCGTGATGTCATTACGCGAAGCGTTTTTCACAGCTATCAGCTGGAGGTGATTCCTCTGGAGGTAATCTAAGTTTAAGAAGTTGCTCCCAACCTCTGTTTTGTCGGGCCATCCATAGGCGCCATAGGCATCTTGAATTTTCGAGCCAAGAGTAATGCCCCGGCTGGTGATAGACCCTCCAATACGCCCCTGCTCTACAATACCTTCCAAACGCCCATCTTTGTTGAAGCGGAATTCGGTCATTTTTTCCAGTTTCGGGTCAAGGTAGACCCAGAGGAATCCGCCTCTATCTCCATAGGTCGTCCCTTTCGCAAGGTTCGCTCCCGCGCCTCCCGCGGTTCCGCCGCCGGAACCCAGCGCAGCCATCCCGCCCATCTTGCCCCCGCCTGGAGCGCCTGCGTTCATAACGCCTCCGCCTGCTCCAAAAGGAGAGCCGCCGCCGCTAGCTGCGCGCCCTGCGCCTTGCGCCGCCATAATGCCAGCCATCATGCTTGCGGGAGGACCGCCGCCAGCGCCAGAGGGCATACCGCCGCCCATACCGCCAGAGCGAGCGC
>CAIJLM010000605.1 GCA_903821495.1 uncultured Chthonomonas sp.
CAAACTTCCCAATCTCAAACCACAAGAACTCCTCTCCTTTGCGAAGGAGAGGCGGGGTGAGGTTATGTGAAGAAGCCCAACCCTGAACTCTTACCCCGAACAACGCAAAGGAGTCTCCCTCTGAAACGACGAGAGCGACAACAATTTATCGTTACTTTTCTAGCGCCCCCCGTGATACTCTACGTGATATTCGTAGTCGTTCCCGCTATTAATGCGCTACGTTACAGCCTCACGCGGTGGGATGGGCTAGGCGAGCCTGTCTGGGTGGGGCTACGCAACTTCACGAGTATCTGGGAGTCCGGCTCCGTCTTTGTGAACGCGTTGAAGCACAACCTCTTCCTTATGTTCGTGCCGGGGCTGTTCATCCTATCGCTGGCGCTCTTCTTCGCCTACACCATTCATCAGCGGATACCGGGCGCTCGAATTTTCCGTATCGCCTTCTTCTTCCCAAACATTATTAGTTCCGTCGCGATAGCTCTGCTCTGGGTTCTGCTCTATAGTCCCACGAAGGTTGGGCTGTTCAACAGTCTGCGTCACCTAATGGGCTATAAGGATGTGTTTCCTTTCACCGAGAGTAGTCACCTTCTCTGGTCTCTTGTGCCAATGATGGTGTGGAGCGCTACGGGCTTCTATATGGTGCTGTTTCTCGCCGCGATGGAGAACATTCCCGAAACCTACTACGAAGCCGCCCGCCTCGATTCCGCCAGCCCCACGCAGATATTTTTTCGCATCACGCTACCGCTAATGTGGGATGTTCTTACGACGGGAATTATCTTCCTTGTGGTGGGCGGTCTCAAGGTGTTCGATGCGATATGGGTGATGGAGAACAGCCACCCCAACGAGAAGACGCACACTCTCGCGACCCTCATGTACACGAAGGTCTTTGAGGAGTACAACATAGGGTATGGAACGGCGATAGCGGTTCTACTCTTTATTCTGGTGCTTCTCGCGACACTACTCAGTTTCCGCCTTCTGCGCCGTGAACGGTTAGAGTATTAACCTCCACCGATACCCCAAGCATCTCCATTGGTTCGCTCTGCCGCGCCTACTTCGCGCTTGGAATGAAGCGCGTCCATAGCGCAGACGATTGGCTCTTGTAGACCGCGCAATGCATCGGTGCAGTGCGAGAGAAGGCGATTTCCTGCTTGACAGTATGTCAGATGTGATATATAATGGAGTGTGCGAAAAATGAAAGGAATTTGAAAATTGGTAAAAGAACTGTTTTGGGAATCTAAAAAAGCAAAAAGTACCGTGCAGTCTTCGCCGATGTCTACTAAGGCGCGGCTGGAAATAGGATTTATGCTGAGGCAATTGCAGAAGGGGCTTTCTCTATCTTTACCGCAATCAAGACCAATGAGTGTGATTGGTAGCGGGTGTCATGAATTGAGAGTTGATGATGGCGAACAGTTTTGGCGGGTAGTCTATTTTATAGGAGATGACGCTATATATGTCTTAGAAGTCTTCAACAAAAAAACGCAGAAAACGCCAACAGGCATCGTTGCAATATGTAAAAAGAGGTTGGCCTCTATCAAAGAATTATAGATTGGGTTTATTGACAAAATACTACTGAATAATTCTAGGACTTTCGCTTCGAGATAGGAACTCCGCTCTTTTTAATACGTTCTATATCTCAAAACATTGGCTTATGCGAAAGTCCTAATCTATAAGGTAGCGCAACATTGAACGGTGAAGTGAGGTTTAGTGTTTGAGTAGAATCACCATCTAGTGTAGCGTTGCCCCTTAACCGAAGGAGAATATGATGGATATTGAGAAGCGAAAACGCCTTGTAGCCGCAGGTTTTGAGTTTGGAACAGTTGCAGAGTTTCTCGGATTATCCGAGGAGGAGAGCGAGATGATTGAACTGCGTCTTGCGTTGAGCCAGCAACTGAAGAGCGAGAGGTTAGAACGTAGCCTCTCGCAAGCGCAGTTGGCGAAACGGCTCGGCTCTAGCCAGTCGCGAGTGGCGAAGATGGAGGGCGCTGACCCCAGCGTCTCCATTGACCTGCTCTGCCGCGCCTACTTCGCGCTTGGAATGAAGCGCGAAGAGCTTGGAGCGCTGTTCGGCGCTAAAAGGTGATTTTTCGTCTCTACTTAGCCTCCCCTAATAGGCGAAGTTTCCTGAAAACAGCCATTTTCTCGTTTGGGACAATGACCCTTTTTAGGAAACTTCTGCGAAAACTGAGGGTTACGCTTTGCTGACCGATTCGCAGATTTCGAGGGCGCGAAGCGCGTCCAGAGCGCAGACGATTGGCTCTTGTAGACCGCGCAGTGCGTCGGTGCAGTGCGAGAGGAGGCGTTCGTAACGATTGGGACCCGCTTCGTAACGGGTTTGCCAGATAGGGTGTTCCGCGGTGAGGATACGGAGGGTTTCTGAATCGTAGTCTACAATAGCCGCGCCCGCCGAGCCGTACACCTCTACGCGGTTGTGTCCGCCGGGGCTAGTCCAGCACGCCTCCACAACGCCGAGCGCTCCGCCTACGCCTTCCAGCGTGATGAGGGCGGTATCGGGTATACCGATGTTTACGTCAATTTTGCGGGTGTAGCCGTGCGACGAAGCGACTTCGCCGCAGAGGTAGCGGAATAGGTCAATCCCGTTGGTGGCGGTTTCGGTGAGAATGTCGCCCATACGATCTGCGCCCGCTTCTTCCCAATGCCCGCTAAATCGGCAACGAAACATGGTAGGTCTCCCGATGTCGTCGTTGTCTATGCACTCTTTGAGATGGAGGAGGGGGGCGTAGAAGCGATGCACGAAGCCGGGAATAAGAAGCCGCTCTCGTTGATTTGCGAGTTCGAGGAGGGGGCGGGCTGTCGCCGAGGTATAGGTAATGGGTTTTTCGCAGAGAACATGGCAACCGGCGTTGAGCGCCATCTCAATAATTGGCTGTTGCTCGTTTGGAGGAAGGCAGACATCCACGAGGTCGAAGCCTTCGCTTGCGAGGGCGGTCTGTAGGTCGGGGAAGACGGGTATTCCTACGTATGGCGTTACTGTCTGCACCGCGAGTGAGGCGTTTTTGTCTATGACGGCGCGAACGCGCACGCCTATCAGGTTCATCCATACGGTGAGGTGAACCTGACCTAGCGCGCCGCAACCGACAACGGCGATAGAGAGGTCGGACATATTCGCTTAGTCGCCGTCCGCTAGGTGTTGGAGGGCGGCGGCGTGGGTATTGCACTCTAGCGTGATGAGCCGCCGAAGCGCGAGCGTGGTGGAGAGAGACTCGCTGGCGGGCGCGGAGATGGCTTTTATCGCGTCAGGGGCGGTGAGACTCCCTGTTGCAACGGCGCGAATTGTCTGTGCAAGTTCGGCTTCGCCCTGTGTGGTTGCGTAGCCGTTCACGTTCAGAAACGAGAGTACAGAGATAAGCGTAGTACGTAGATTGCCGTCCTCAAAGGGGTTGACATTCAGCAGTTTCCCTAACAGTTCCGCCGCCTGCACAGGTACATCGTGGCTGTTTCCATAGCGGTACTGCGCCGCCATGCACGCCTCTAGCGCGAAGTAGTCGTAGGGGTTGACTTTTCCAGTGATGGCGTTGTTTATCCAGACGAAATCGTGGACGGTGAGATACTCCATCGTGTTGTTCTATCCTCTCAGAATGGGGGTGGGCTATAGTTAAATAGAGTACCCAACTTAGGGGCGAATTGTCAAATTGGTTATGACGATTTCGGGTGGGAGAACCGCGCAACACGCGAAAAAGCGCGAAAGGCGATGCAGGACGTAATCAAGAGGCTACTTTACGTACACTCTCCGTGGTCTACCTTGCACGAATCCCTCTAGGGATTGCCATTTCCCTTCGGGAGTTTGAAACTGAAAGACCGTCTCTCTCGCCAAGAGTATCGCTTTCTAGAGGATAGTCAGAACTTTTGCGTAAGTTGGGCGAGTGAAGTAGGCGCAAATGTCGCTAAAAGTTGTATAATCTCTAGGGAGGGATTGCATCCGCCTCGCGGTGGGACGCAGCATTACGGCGACGAAATAACAGAAAAGGCGAACACGACTCTGAATCGCGAACACAACGGATATATCATCTCGGAAGACAGAGCGCTACTCGACATGGAGCGCGTTCACTGCTGGCTCTCTAACACCTACTGGAGTCCGGGCATAGCGCGGGAAAAGGTGGAACGCGCCGCGCAGTTCTCCTCACTCGTTCTCGGCGTGTATCTTGAGGGCGAACAGGTCGCGTACTGCCGGGTGGTCTCTGACCGCGCCAGTTTCGCCTATATCGGCGATGTCTATGTAGACGAGGCGCACAGAGGTAAAGGACTCGGCAAGGCGATGATACGCTACGCCCTAGACCACCCTGAGCATCAGGGCTTGCGCCGCTGGGTGCTTGCGACGCTAGACGCGCACGACGTATACGCGGCGGTAGGCTTCGAGCCGTTGGTCATGCCAGAGCGCTGGATGGCGTACCTGCCAAAGTCTGGTTCCTAACTCCCTATGCTCTTTTTAGTCGCCACCCCCATTGGAAACCTGCAGGACATTACGCTCCGCGCCCTCGCCACATTACGTGAGGCGGATTTTGTCGCAAGCGAGGATACACGTAAAACAGGTCTGCTCCTCAAACATTTCGAGATACAGAAGCCGCAAATCGCCTTCCACGAACACAACGAAGACCGCGCTGGCGAACGCATTATCGGGCTACTGCGCGAAGGTAAAAACATCGCCGTCGTCACCGATGCAGGAACTCCCGGCATTGCAGACCCCGGCTATACGCTCATACAGAGGGCATTGGAGGAGGGGCTACCCTTCACCATGATACCCGGCGCGACGGGCGCGATAATGGCGGTAGTGTTGTCTGGACTGCCTGTGCATAGTTTTACCTTTCGAGGTTTCCCGCCCCGCAAATCGGGACCCCGCCGCAGGTTCTTCGACGTGGATGCGCTCTCGCCGCACACCCTTGTCTTTTACGAAAGTCCCTACCGCCTCCCCGCCTTTTTTGAGGACGCTCTCGCTGTGTATGGCGATAGACCTGCCTGTATCGCCAACGACCTGACGAAAATGTTCGAGAAATTAGAGCGGGGAACACTCTCCGCCCTTCTCGAAAAGGTGAAAAAAGAGAAGGCGCGAGGCGAATATATCATCGTGATACAGGGTGTAGGCAAGAGAGACAAAACGGAGAGTGAAGACGACGATGAGTGAACCTCTACGCTCCCTTCAACTGGCGCACGGTACGCTCCATCTACCCGCCTTTCTGCCCGATGCGACCTTTGGCGTGGTGCGCGCGGTGGACAGCGCCGACCTCGAAAGGGTGGGGGTGGAGGCGCTGGTGATGAACGTCTATCACCTCATGCAGAAGCCCGGCTCCTCCACTATCAGCGCCCTCGGCGGAATACACGGTATGAGCGGCTGGAATCGCCCCATCGTTACCGATTCCGGCGGCTTTCAAGCCTACTCGCTTATCCGCCAAAACCCGCGCTTCGGAAAACTGACCGACGATGGAATACGCTTCAAACCGGAAGGCGCGGAGCGCGAATTCAGTCTCACCCCCGAAAAAAGCGTCCAACTCCAACTCTCCTACGGGGCGGACATCGTTATCTGTCTTGATGACTGTACGCACGTTGAAGACTCTTTGGAGATGCAAATTAAGTCGGTAGAGCGCACGATTCGGTGGGCGAAGCGGTGCAAAGTAGAGTTCGATAAACAGATAAAACAGCGCAAGTGGAAAGAGGAGACTCCGCGCCCTCTACTTTTTGGGGTGATACAGGGTGGAGGAGAGAAGAGCCTGCGGCGCGAGTGTGCAGAGTCGCTCTTGGAGATGGGCTTTGATGGGTTCGGGTACGGGGGCTATCCGCTCGATAAGGACGGCAAACTGCTGACCGATATGCTCGGTTACACCCGTTCGCTCATTCCGCGTGAATACCCTATGCACGCGCTCGGCGTGGGACACCCTGAGAGTATTCGGCAGTGTATTGGCTTGGGTTACGATATGTTCGACTGCGCCCTCCCGACCCGTGATGCGCGTAGCGGACGGCTCTATGTTTGGCGCATGGAGCCGCATTTCGTACCCTTCGCGAACGAGGTGAAGTGGTTTGATACGCTCTATATTGACGACGAGAAGCATATCAAAAACCAGAACCCCCTTTCGGAGTACTGCACCTGCCCCGTCTGCGCCCGTTACTCTGTCGGCTATCTGCGCCACCTCCACAAGTGCGGCGAAACCCTCTACTTCCGCCTCGCCACCCTGCACAATCTCTGCTTCCTGCAACAGTTAGTCCGTGTATGGCAAAAAGGGGAGTAGACGATGCGCGACGTGAACTGTCCGGTAGAGACGATTCTGGCGCAGATTGGCGAGAGTAGGAAATACCGCCATATCGCGCCGCAGGTGGTAGTGCGTATCGCGCATCGCGCTTGGGAAAGAACGCGCCGCGACCTCAAAGCGACGATTAAAGAGACGAAGAACGCGCTTCATCAGGTGGCGGGGGCTTATTTTCGCTCTGCGCCGCGCTACGAGGCGTGGCAAGTCGTAGCAGAGAGTGGACAAGTCGAAGCGGTTCTACCGGATATTCTCGCGACCCACGCCTCCGTTGCAGAGCGTGACATCGCCACACTCCCCGACTTCTACGCGCAGGTGTTCGCCCATCTCGACTCACCGCGCTCCATCCTTGACCTCGCTTGCGGCTTGCACCCTGTCGCCTTCGCTACCTACGCCCCCTTCGCAAAAGAGATAACCTACTACGCAGGAGACATCTACACCGACCTTGAGGCGTTTCTGAACGGAGTATTTCCTGCGCTTGACGTTAAGGGGCGGGCGTTCACTTGCGACCTGCTAGGGGAGGGCTTCGCCACGAAAATCGCTGAGGAGATAGGGGAGGTAGATGTAGCGTTTCTGTTCAAAATCCTGCCCCTGCTCGAACTGTGGGAGAAGGGAGCCTCAGCGCGGCTTCTGCACGCTCTTCCTGTTCGCCAAATAGTGATAACCTATCCCACGCGCTCACTGGGCGGAAACGCTTGCGGTATGGCGCGGAACTACGCGCAACACCTTGCGGAAATCACGGCAGAGACGAATTGGCGGGTAGAGGCGTTAGAGTTCCCGCGTGAACTGTGCTTTGTGGTGACGAAGTAGGGAGGGGCGTGCGAGGCGCGAAGGGGGTATTTGCAATTTTTTTTGAGTTTTTTTGACTATTTTTGAGTTCGTGTCGAAATTTGGGAGTCTTTTGGGAGTTTTTTGGGAGTCGGTTTGTATAATGGAGAGAAG
>CAIJLM010000606.1 GCA_903821495.1 uncultured Chthonomonas sp.
ATAGACAAGGGCTTAACCGCGATTGTGGGGCCCAACGGTTGCGGCAAGTCTAACATCGTGGACGCGCTCCTCTGGGTGCTGGGCGAACAGAACCCGCGCCTCCTACGCGGTAACTCCGCGCAAGACGTGATATTTGCGGGAACCGAAAAGCGCAAACCCCTCGGCATGGCGGAGGTGCGCCTTACTGTAGACAACAGCGACAAGACCCTCCCCCTCGACTTCGCGGAAGTCACCGTAACGCGCCGCATCTACCGCTCCGGCGAAAGTCAATACCTCCTGAACAACGCCCCCTGCCGCCTCAAAGACATCGTGGAGCTGTTTCTCGACACGGGAGTCGGGAAGGGCGCGTACTCGTTTGTCACGCAGAGCGAAATAGATGCAGTGCTATCTGCAAAGCCCGAAGACCGCCGTGAACTGTTCGAGGAGGCGGCGGGCATTAAGAAGTACCGCGTCAAAAAGCGCGAAGCCCTCCGCAAACTTGAAAATGCCGAAGCGAACCTCCTCCGTGTTCGCGACATCCTCAGCGAACTCGCCGCGCAACGCGAACCGATGGAGAAGCAAGCCCTCGCCGCGAAGCGCTACCTTCTCCTGCAAGAGCGCCTCAAAGAGATAGAGGTGGGTCTGCTCGTCGCGGAGATTCAGACAGCCGACTACGAAATCTACGCAGAGAGGACGGAGCGCGAAGCCGACCAAGAGAGCCTTCTCAACGCAGAGGCGGAACTTACTCGCCTCGAACATAAGACCGAAGACCTTGATACAGAACTCAAGGGCGTGGAGGCGGAGCTAGAGACCGCGCACTCCGCCCATCAAACCGCCCTCTCAAACCTCGAACGAACCGACAGCCAACTCGCTCTCCTTGCGGAACGCACACAGTCGGCGCACCGCACAGGCGTACAACTCGCGCAAGAGTTGACCGACCTCACAGAGAGAATCGCCGCTCTCGAAAATCAGATAGCCTTCGATACGGAAGACCAGACCGCAACCGACGAGGAGTTGCAGAAGAAGCAAGGCGCGTGGAAAAGTCAGCGGGAGGAGTTGCAAGCGCTTGAAGAGGCGGTACGCTCCGCCCTGCGGCGCTCGGAGGAGCAACAGGCGGAACGCCTCCGCCTCGCACAGGAACGCGCAAGGCAGGAGACCGCCCTCAAAGCGGGGCGAGACCGCCTGAATGAGAGTATCGCAAGGCTAGAACGCCTCTCGAAAGAGGAGACGCACCTACAGTCCTCTCTCGCGGAGGTCGTCGCGAAAGTTGTACTGTCCGAAGAGACAACTCAACAGCGCAAAGCCGAACTACAGCAAGCCACAAATCTCCGCGCTCAACTCGAACAGCGCAATACGGAGTTGCAAAGCCTCCTGCTTCGTTCGCGCTCCACCGTCGATTCCTCGCGCCGGCTGCTCGCCGAACAGAGCGCCCGCCTTAACACGCTCCGCGAACTGCAAGAGAATCACGAAGGCTTCTATCAGGGAGTCCGCGCCGTCCTCAACGCGCAGAAGCAGGGCAAAATCCGTGGGCATTACCGCGCCGTCGTAGACCTTTTGCGCGTCCCCGAACCCTATCGCGTCGCGATAGAAGTCGCGCTAGGCGGAAGCCTACAGGACATTGTTACCGAGACAGAGGCGGAGGCGAAGGCGGCGATTGAGTGGCTGAAAACGAACCGCGCCGGACGCGCCACCTTCCTGCCGATTCCTCTTCTTCGCTCCAGCGACGGCATACCCGCCTCCGCAGTGCAGGGCGCGAAAGGTATCAGCGGAGTCGCTCTCGACCTTGTAGATTTTGATACGCAGTACGACATTGTGGCGCGAATGTTACTAGGGCGCGTGGTTATCGCGGAGGACATGGACGCGGCTATCGCCCTCTCGCGCCGTCTGAATGGGTGGAGCAAAATCGTCACGCTAGACGGCGAACTTCTCACGCCAAGCGGCGCTCTTACGGGCGGTTCGCTTCAAGGCAAGGGGACGCACCTGCTAGGGCGCAAGGGCGAAATTGACGACCTGACCGCGCTCGCGCCTCAGACTCGCGCCCAACTCGAAACCTCCCTGTCTGAACAAGAGAGTCTAACCGCCTCCATACAAGCCCTCGATAGAGAGCGCAAGCAGACGCAAGAGAGCGAATCCGCTTTACAGGTCGCGCTCGCCTCCGTCCAGAGTCAACTCTCCTCCGCGCAAACCGATAAGAGTAGGCTAGAACGCGCTCTCATCGAACTGCAAGACAACCTTGCAGGGGCGGAGACGCAAAAGAGTAACTTGACGCTTGAGATTTCGCAACGGGCGACGCTACTCGAACGAGACCTCTCCGCAAGTCAGGAGACGGACGATAGACTCGCAAACCTATCGGACGAAACCCGCGACCTCGCCGCGCAACGGGACACCTGTCGTGCGCGAACGGTGCTTCTGGAAGTAGAAGCGGGTAGATTGAAAGAGAAGCGAGATGGACTGGCGCGTTCGCTTAGGAACGACGCGGAATCGCTCGAAAACCTAGCCCATCAACGTCACCAAAAGACGCTTCAGCAAGGCTCCACCGCCAGCCTACGCGACGAAGCCCTGCATGAGCGGGAACGCCTCCTTCAAAACCGCACTGTGCAGGAAGTCCTTCTGCAAGGCTGTGAAACCACCCTGAACCACTGGAAAGCGCTACGCCACGCGCAACTAGCAGAGAGTTCCGCCCTCCATCTCGCTACCCGCGAACTAGCGCAAAAGCGTAACGAGATAACCAACAACCTGCACACGACGGAGGTAAAGTTGGCGCGGCTTGAGGTGCAACTGACTCAGGCGGTGGAGAGACTGGCAGTGGAGTATAGTATCAGCAAAGAGGAGGCTCTCGCCCGTCCCGAAGAGGCTTCCATAGATAAAAGCACCGCGGTGGAGGTCAATCGTTTGCGCCGTGAAGTGCGGGGTATGGGGCAGGTGAATACGGGCGCGGTGGAGGAGTACGAACGCCTCGCCGAGCGCGCGGAGTTCCTCGCAACTCAACAGGCTGACCTCGACAACGGACGCGCCTCCCTGCTCTCCACTATCGCCGAAATTGACGATAGCACGCGGGGGGTCTTCTTGCAGACCTACGAGGCGGTAAAAGTGGAGTTCGACAGACTGTTTCAGCGGCTTTTCGACGGCGGGACGACGCGCCTCGTGCTTACCAATCCTGATGACATCCTAGAGACGGGTATCGAAGTTATCGCCCAACCGCCGGGCAAGAAGCCGCAGAGCCTCTCGCTCCTCTCTGGCGGCGAACGCGCCCTCACCGCTACCGCCCTGCTGTTCGCATTTCTCGCGGTGAAGCCGAGTCCCTTCGTTCTGCTTGACGAGGTGGACGCGCCCCTCGACGGCGCGAACGTGGCGAAATTCACCGAGTTGGTACGCGATTTCAGCCAGAATAGCCAGTTCCTCATCATCACCCACAACCCCGCGACGATGGAAGCGACCCCTACGTGGTACGGCATCACTATGCGCGAACGGGGAGTCAGTTCCGTCCTCTCCTACCGCGTCCCGCAAGAGGCTACCCCCACCCCTGACGAGGTGAGCGTGATTTTGTCGGAGTAATTTCATGCCGCGTTACCGCCCCAAAAACCCCGTTCGCTTTGACAGACAACACAGCAAGCCGAAAACTCAAAAAGCCGTCGCCTCTCCTGAATGGCTCCCCGCGCCTGACGCTGACTTCGTAGCATGGGGAAATGCGGCGGAACGCGCCAGAAGCGAATTTAAGGCGTTGTGGAGAAAATATAAACCTCAAAGCGATGAGAACATCGCCAGAGCGTTAGGGGCAGCGCGTAATGTATGGCACTACGCGCTTGACCGCGCCTACCCCGTCGGCTTCTGGAATGGACTGGGGGATTTGCTTGCGGGAAAGTCCGAGAATCTTGAGCCGTACATCGCGTTTCTGGAAGCCGACCTCTATTTTTTTCGTTCCGGCTACATGAAAGCGGAGGTTCTTAAAGGCTTAAAGCGAACACCGCTAACCGAGTCCCAAAGAAGCCGCTTACAAGCCGTTGTTCTTGCCGTAATAGAGAAAGGCTTTCGGCGCGAGTTCAGGGACTACTGCCAACTTGCGCGGCGCATCCAAACCGAGGAGTGGCTACAGGAGGTTGAAGCGCGATTGTCGTCTGGTGACGCAGGGATAGCGTTACGGGCGAGATGGGTTCTGGAGGCGTGTAGGAAGCGATAGAAGGCGACTACTTCGCGGGTAAATCGTCGGTAGGTGGTTCGGAACGGTGGCGGCTAAAGAGTTGGACAGGAGCGCCTTGCAACGCGCTAAAGTACAGATTGATACCCTTATTGGAGATTAACGAACCCGCTACGCTCATAATCACGAGGTAGGCGATACGGAAAATCAACCAAGCGACCTGCGTTCCCACTTTGGCGAGGGGCGGGTCGCTTTTTGGGTTTCCGGTGAAGGTCAAGCCGAGCGCGTCGGCGGGAGGGGTGTTGAAAAGGCGGTAGGCAGTCCAAAAGACCACCAACAGCAACCCCACGCCGAGCAGGAACACCAGCATACCTATTACCCGTCCCGGTGCGTCTCGATGTGGAGTTGTTGTCATAGTGTATAGTCTTTCTGAACCGCCAAGCCTAGCGAACGAGAATACTTGTCGCAGGAGCCAGCAGGGTCTGCGCGAGGTAGGGCGCTAAACCAAAGAAGAGCGAGAGAACCACCGTCACGCCAATCGCGAAGAGCGTTCCGCCCGACTCGGTAGCGTGTTCTGTGATGGTCTCTCTGTCCGGCTCCATAAAGCACATCATCCAGACTACCCGCAGATAGTAGTATACGGAGATGATACTCGCGAAACCCAAACAGAGCGCCAGCGGCGTAAGTCCCGCAGACAGTAGGACGTTGAATATCATCAATTTGCCCATGAAACCCATCGTCGGGGGGATGCCGCCGAGCGAGAGCATGAAGACAAGCATGGTGTACGCGCCTATCGGGTCTCGCTTCACAAGCCCCTTGAGGTCGCCTAGCGTCTGACAGTCGCGCCCGCGCCTTGAGAGCCAGATAAGCACGCCGAACGAGCCAATCGTCATCAGGGTATAGGCGAAGAGGTAGAACATCGTGGAGCTAATAGCGAGGTCGTGGAATTTTCCCTCAGCCGCTCCCACCGCAACCACCCCCGCCATAATATACCCCGCGTGCGCGATAGAGGAGTAGGCGAGCATACGCTTCACGTTATCCTGCGTCACGGCTAGTATATTACCACCAAACATGGTCAGAATGGCGAGAAGTTGCGCGGTCATTAGCCAAACCGACGAAATAGGCGTAAGTACGCTGAGAATTCGCAGAATAACCGTGAAGATAGCGATTTTTGTGAGCGCCGCCATGTACGCGGTGACGGAGGTGGGCGAACCCTGATACACGTCGGGAGTCCACATATGGAACGGCACGAGCGCGGCTTTGAAGGCGAAGCCCACGAACATCAGCGCAAGACCGATACCAAACATCACAGTCACGCCGCCAAGCCCAGAGCCAGCGAGACCTGCGCCAATCTCGGTGAGGTTCGTGGTCGCTTGCCCAGTATGCGACAAGCCGTAACTTCCGCCGTACACCAGCGCGATACCGTAGAGCAGAAAGCCCGCCGCGAACGCGCCCAACAAGAAGTATTTCAGAGCCGCCTCTTCGCTTCGCTCTTCGGTTCGCGCAAAGCCCGCCAGCACGTAGAGCGCCACCGAGAGCGTTTCGATAGAGACGAAGAGCGTGATGAGGTCGTTGGAACCCGCCATCAGCATCGCGCCAAAGAGCGAGAAGAGAATTAGGACGTAGTACTCGCCGTGATGGAGTTTTTTGTTCTCCAAATACGTTGTTGAGAGCAGTACCGCGAGTATCGCCGCTACTCCGAGCAGGAGTATTGAGATACGCGAGAACGGGTCGTCCACAACAGCGCCGCTAAACGCGGTGGCGGACTTCGCGCCCATGCGGGTCATATCGAAGAAGAGGGCTACCGCTATCCCGACGAAGGTAACGGCGGGGTTGAAGGCTTTGCCGTTGTTGCGCCATGCGGGAAGGCAGGAATCGCCTAACAGGACAATAAACCCTGTCACCATGACGATTATTGCAGGCAGTATCGCCGCGAGATTATCACTCATACCTACCATTTTGCGGATACCTCCGTGCGACGGCTACTTGCAATGTTACGCGGCGTATTCAGTCGCGCTCCCTCTTTCGGCTTCTTCGCGTCGGCGGGCTTGGGTTGTTCTGTGTTTGGGTCAGGAGTCCCGTCCATAGTCGGCTTAGTCTCATTAACGGGAGGCGCAACCTCTGTCTTCGTTTCCGGTTTCACGCCCTCTTCATGGCTCTCTACAGGCTTTGCGCCAGCGAGAATCGCGCCCTGCGGCTGAGACGTGTCCCACTTTTCGCCTATCGCTTCGGCGAGGCTATTCGCGGGAACCTCCATTTTAGATGTCCAGTAGGGGCTAAAGAGACCAATCCAGAATATCATCACGACTAGCGGGGTCAACACTAGCCACTCAGAACGGGACAGGTCGGGTAGATGCCTGTTCGCGGCGTGCTTCACGGGCCCCAGCATGAGACGTTGGAACCACCAGAGCATATAGACCGCGGAGAGTATCATGCCTGTCGCGGCGAACGCAGTGGTTATCATGCCTCCATTCGAGGAGATGAAACTGCCTTGTAGAATGGTGAACTCGCCCACGAACCCGTTAAAGAAGGGAACCGCGACGCTCGAAAGCGTAGCGAGTAGCAACATCGTCGCCATAAAGGGAACCACCATCTTGAGACCGCCGAACTCCGTGATTTCGCGGGTGTGCCGTCGCTCATAGAGCATACCGACAATAAAGAAGAGCATGGGGGTCGAGATACCGTGATTGATGTTCTGTATCAATGCGCCCTGCAAGCCGATACGGTTGAACGAGAAGATACCAAGAACCACAAAGCCTAAGTGCGCCACCGAAGAGTACGCGACCAGTTTCTTCGCGTCCGGTTGCACCGCCGCCACGATGGAGGCGTAGATGATTCCGATAACCGCCAGCGTGATAAACAGCCCTGCGCTCTGTTGCGCCTGAACCGGGAAGAGCGGCAAACAGAAACGTATAAAACCGTAGGTTCCCATCTTGAGCATAACGCCTGCCAGTATCGCGGAGCCGGCGGTAGGCGCTTCGACGTGCGCGTCGGGGAGCCACGTATGGAACGGGAACATCGGAACCTTAATCATAAACGCCAACGCGAAAGCCGAGTAGAGATACATCAGCGCGCGCGGGTCGTGATTGCGAAGGAGAGCGCCCGCCGGGTTCGTCGGGTCGCTGAGGGCGAGAATATCAAACGTTCCCGCTATCATGTAGGTCGCCACAATCGCGATGAGCATGAAGATGCTACCCGCGAAGGTGAACAGGAAGAACTTGATAGCCGCGTGTATGCGCCGCTCATGCCCGAAGATTCCGATGAGGAAGTACATCGGTATCAGCATGGCTTCCCATAGGATGTAGAAGAGGATAAGGTCGAGGGCGCAGAAAACGCCAATCAGCCCCGTCTCTAGCAGGAGCAGGAAGACCATGAACTCCTTGAGCCGTGTCTTCGTACGGCAGGAGTAGCCCACGCACAACACCATGAGAAAAGTGGTCAGCAGAATGAGCAGGATACTGATTCCGTCCACGCCCATCTTATAGCGGATGTGCATATCGCCTATGCTTATCCAGCTTCTATCCTCAATGTACTGAATGTGCCGCCCAATCCCCTGCATATTCGCGGTGTAGCCCGGGTCGAACTGCAAGAACATTCCGAGCGAAAGCAGGAACGGGAGGAGTGCGAAGAGCATTGCGACAACGCAGATAGCGGTTCGCGCCGGGTCTTTCGCCGGCTTGGGGGTCTCCTCTTCGTCGTGAGAGTGCGCCCCATGCCCATGGTCGTCGGGCAGGTCTTGAGGTCGCTTCATAAAGAGCAGAATGACTGCGCCCACAAGCGGAAGGAAGGTTAAAATACTGAGTACGTTCTGTGGCATCTCTACCTCATCTATTTCGCGGCGATAGACCAGGAGCCGAGGACTCCTAGCACAATCACAAGTACGCCGAATAACATCGCCAGCGCATAGTTTCGCACGTAGCCGGTTTGAAGTTTGCGGAACAGGCGGCTAAATCCGCCCACTATCCAGCCCAATCCTTCAATCGTGCCGTTGATAATTCCAGCGTCCACGACTTTCCAGAGCAGTATCGCGAAGATACCGCCAATTTTCAGGAAAATCCCGTTGTAAACCACGTCCCACCACCACTTGTTCAGCAGGAAGGTGTAGGGGTGAAGCGGACTCTTCTCCCAGCGCGTTTTGGTTTCGGCGGGGATAAGTTGCCCTGTCTCCACAACCTTTGGCTTGCGGTAGAGGATATACGCTAAGGTAAGCCCCGCAATCGCGACACAGCCAGAGATAATGTAGCCCATAGACTCGGTTATCGGGGCTTCTAAGTGAGTCATTTGCGGAACCACAGGCTCTAGGAACTTCTCGAACGCGCCCGTGAACTTCGCCCATGCGCCAAAGGCTACGGAGAAGAACGCCAATACATAGAGTGGTATCATCATCGAAGCGGGGGACTCATGCACCTGGCTATGCCCGTGTCCGTCCTCGTGAGCGTGGTCGTCGTGATGTTCGCCGTGCGCGTGGTCGTCGTGTCCGTGCGCGTCGTGGTCATCGAAGTTGCTGTGGTGTTGGTGGGGCAGTTCGCCATCTACAAACTGCGCCGTCACCCCAAAAGTCTTGTGCATGAGGCGGTTCATGTAGAACGCCGTCATAAACGCGATGGCTAAACCTACCGCGTAGAGGAACATACCGTTACCCGGCGACGAGAGGGCGCTGTGCAGAATTTCGTCCTTGCTGAAGAACCCGGACAGCCCCGGCACTCCTGCAATGGCGTAGGTTCCCACCCACATAACCAGCCACGTCTTGAAAATCTTCTTCCGCAGTCCGCCCATCTTCCTCATGTCTTGTTCGCCGAGCATTGAGTGGATAACCGCACCAGAGCCGAGGAACAGGAGGGCTTTGAAGATGGCGTGCGTCGTGACGTGGAACATACCCGCCGTGTAGTTTCCTACGCCGCAAGCGAGGAACATATAGCCCAACTGCGAGACCGTCGAGAAGGCGAGAACCCTCTTGATGTCGTTCTGCACTAAGCCAATCGTCGCGCCGACGAACGCAGTCGCTAACCCAATATACCCCACCAACTGCATGGCTTGCGGGGCTTGCGAGAAGAGCCACGAACAGCGAGTGACCATGACGATACCGGATGTAACCATCGTAGCGGCGTGGATGAGCGCGGAGACGGGAGTGGGTCCCGCCATAGCGTCTGGCAACCAGACCCAGAGCGGTATCTGCGCCGACTTGCCCATCGCGCCCACAAACAGGAGTACACAGATAGTGGTCAACACCGCGACGGAGACCGGAGTTCCCATTACGCTAATAGCGTGTAGCGCCGTATGCGCCCCCTCCGCGTGTCCTGCGCCCGCGAGTTGCAGTACGCCCGTCCCTTTGTCGTTAAAGTAGGAGAGAGTGCCGAAAACGCTCCAGATAAGCATCATTCCGAGCGCGAAACCGAGGTCGCCCACGCGGTTCACGATAAAGGCTTTGTTGCCCGCCTTCGCGTTCTCGCTCTGCTTGTACCAGAAACTAATCAGCAGATAGGAACAGGTTCCGACTCCCTCCCAGCCTACAAACATGAGGAGGAAGTTTCCGCCTAGCACAAGTATCAACATCATCGTAATAAAGAGGTTGAAGTAGGTGAAGAAGCGGGGCTGTTCGGGGTCTTCCGCCATATAGCCCGTTGCGTAGACGTGGATTAAGCCTCCCACGCCCGTCACAATCATCGCCATAAGGAGAGAGAGCGGGTCTACCAGCAGTTCAAAGTTTATCCGCAACCCTCCGAGGTTTATCCAGGGGGTGGCGGCGGACGTACCCGGTATGAGCGCCCCGATAAGGCGGTGGTCATGCGCGTTCGGCAGTTCGGTCATAACGACCATCAAGGCTACGCCAAACGCCAGTAGCACCACGCCGGGCGCGACATACGATACTACCTTCTTGGCGTTTTTCTTCCATATCAAGCCCGCGAAGGCGTTATGAAGGAAGCCAAGAAACGGCAGTAGGATAATCCACATCGCAAGATTTGAAGTTGACAACATTCAGAGGAACTCCTCAACTTCGTTCGGAAATCGAATAAAGTCAAAAGTGAGGTAATTTCGAGATACTTAGGAACACGCTATGACGAGCCAAATCGCCCTTGAGTTCAGTCCCTCTCCATTTTGGGGAGAGATTCCGCAGGACAGAGAGGGGGTTTAATTCCTCCAATGTCAGGCGCAACAACAGAGCCGTTACGACTTCATCAGGTTGATTTCGTCCACGTTGATAGTCTCTTTGGCTCGGAATATCGCAACGATAATTCCAAGACCGACAGAGACCTCCGCCGCGGCGACGGCAAGCGCGAAGATGACGTACATCTGCCCGTTTACCTGCCCAAAGTGTCGCCCAAGAGCGATAAATGAGAGGTTTGCGGCATTCAGCATCAGCTCGACACACATAAAGATAACGATGGGGTTTCGCTTTACCAGCACCCCAACCACTCCTGTTGTGAAGAGGATTGCAGACAACACTAAAAAATGAGAGGTAGTAATCATGCTCAGGCAAGAACTCCTGTAAAATCCATCAGACTTTGCGTTTCGCCATGATAATCGCGCCAACGACAGCCACCAACAGTAGAATTGAAGTCGCTTCAAACGGGAAGAGCCAAGGCTGTTTCGGGTCAAAAAGATTGATACCGATACCGCGCACGGTTCCAAGCGGCTCATAGACCTCTGGACGCGCCCCCGCAGGAAGCCGCAGCTTGATAAGCGACCCCGAAAGCAGGAGGGCGATGAGGAAGCATATTCCCATACCCGTCGCAATAACGGGTTGCAGGGAGCCGCGCTCACGCAACGCCCCCGGCGAACCGAGATTGAGAAGCATAATCACAAAGAGAAACAGAACCATAATAGCCCCCGCGTAGACAATCACCTGCACCGCCGCGATAAACTGCGCGGAGAGGAGGATGTAGAGCGCGGCGACGCAAAGGAACGTTCCGACGAGCGCGAGAGCGCTTCGCACGGGGTTCTTCGTGACAACCATCGCGATAGAGGCTACTACGGATAGGATAGCCAGTACCCAAAAGGCGATAACCGTAACCATACGATACGTTACCCTCTAGGGGCGTAAGCGCCCCGTTTCAGAAGAGTTTAGAAAGACCGAGACTTAACGATGCGCGACGGCGTTCGGCAAGGTTTGCACCTGTTGCGTCGCCGTAACCGGTTTTTCCGGTACGTTGTCTGCGGATTTCGCAGGGCTACGCCCAAGCGAAACAACCGCTAACAGAAACAGCCACACTAACCCTAGCGGCAACATTCGCTTCCAACCGAGGTGCATGAGCGCGTCGTAACGGAGGCGCGGGTAGGTAGCGCGTAGCCACGTATAGAAGAAAATCCCGCCCATGACCTTTGTGATAAACCAGACGAAGCCCGGAATGAGCGTGAACGGTATGATGTTCAGCGGGGGCAACGGGCCGCCCCAGAATAGAGCGGCGTTCAGTCCGCTGACTACAAGCATACTCACGTACTCGCCTGTGAAGAACATCGCGAACTTCATGGAGGAGTATTCAGTATGGAACCCCGCAATAAGTTCCGATTCCGCTTCGGGAAGGTCGAAGGGGGCGCGGTTAGTTTCGGCAATCATCGCAATTGTGTAGATAACGACGGGGATTATGCCTGTGCCGAGCCAGAACCACGAGAATATCGAACCGTTGAATATCTCTGGTAGAGGCAAACCGAAGGGAGCGCCGCTCTGAGCGTCCACGATTTTGTTTAGTTGGCACGTCCCGGAGAACAGCACGACGCAGAGAATCGCCAAGCCCATAGAGAGTTCGTAACTGATTAACTGCGCGGAGCCGCGAAGCCCGCCAAGTAGCGAATACTTGTTATTGGATGCCCACCCCGCAAGAACGACCCCATATACCTGCAACGACGAGACCGCGAGAATATAGAGAACTCCGATATTCACGTCTCCTACAGTCAGAGGAACCGTTTGAAAATCTCCGTTGGCGAGGTGAAACGTCAGCGTTTGGAGAGGCAGAACGCCTCCCGCCGAGAACGCGCACAACACAGTTAAGAACGGCGCAAGGTAGTAGATTTTGATGTCTGCGCTCTTAGGAGACATATCCTCTTTGAAGAACAGTTTTACCACATCCGCCGTAGACTGTAGGAGTCCGCGAGGACCCACACGGTTCGGACCCGACCTATCCTGCATGAGCGCGATAACGACGCGCTCAATCCAGATAAGCCCGGGCAGAATCATGAGGATAAAACCTATTGTTCCCGCCAACGCGATATAGGGTACTAGCGGGGGCAGATGCACGCCCCCTACAAACTCAGGGAAAATCATAGAATCTCCTGAAAAGCGCTGTTTCGGCGCCGCTCATTATAGACACTCAATGCCTGTATTTTATTCGGACTTCGAACCTGCTCTAAGATACCAGATTATCTTGCCGTAGTCCTTAAACCCTAGCTTCAGGTAGACCGGATAACCGTCCTCCGAAGCCTCAAGAACCGCCATCTGATAGCCCAATCCGTGCGCGACGGAGAGCGCTTCCGCCGTAGTCGCCATGCCCGCGCCTCTGCCCCTGGCTTCCGGCGTGGTGGCTACGCAGTAAATCCCCGCTACGCCCGCCATTAACGTAAGCATGGAGCAGGAGACAGGCTCGCCGCGATAGTAGCCCAGAAACAGCCGTATAGGCGAAGAAGCGTATCCGTAATGGTTTCCTGAGTGAGAGAAGAGGGCGCTAACCTCTCGCGGAATCACAAAACCTTGCGTTAGAATGTCAATCCAGACTTCCGTATCGTCGGCATTCAGAACTTCGCGAACTGCGACATCTTCTTTCATCGGAGGCGCGACAAACGTCGAGATATCCGCCGCCATCGCCGCATTCCGCTCAACGAGGCTGAATCCCGCTGTCATAAGCCTTGCGCTGAGGTCATCAGGGCGGACGGTATCGCCCAGTAGCCAGCAACACGGCAGATCGCGCTCTATAAACGGCTTTATCGCTCTCTGTATAGCTTCATCCGCGCTGTCTGGCGTAAGCTCCGCGCCCGAAATCATGTTCACAAAAGGGTGCGGAACGCTAGACGCAATCCATCTTAGTTCGGTCTCCTCGTGATATGTCGCGCTAGGAGCGATAGACATTCCCATGCGCATCAGTTCCGCGGCATCGGAGTATATCAGGGCGTTTAACTCCTGCGGGGTAAACTCCCCGATTGTTCTCATTGCGCTACTTATCGGGATAATTCCACCGAACGCCCTCATCGCCGAGACTCTTAGCGGTTAGCCCCGCGTAAGCGGGAACCTGAGCCGAAATCGCTTTTAGAATGTCTCTCGCTGAGAAGAACGAACCGCCCCCCCCACCCATGCGCGTCGCCACCTCCGAGAAGATGAGCCAGTCGGGCTTAATTTCAAGCGAGATGTCGAAAGCCTTGTGGATACGCTGTACGCGCCGTTCGCAGTTCGTGAAGGTTCCCTCTTTCTCTGCAAAACTCGCGGCTGGGAGAACGAGGTCGGCGGCTTGCGCGGTCTCGGTCATGGTCAATTCGTTCACCACGATAAAGGTATCGCTTGCGAACGCCGCTTGCGCGAGTTCACGGTTCGGGAACTTCTCAAGCAGTTTCGCGCCCGCCACCCAGAGAACTTTGAGGCTTCCATCCGCCGCCGCTTGAAGAATCTGTGCGGTGTTCTTGCCGGGGTTTTCGAGGGGAGCGTAGCCGGGAGCGAAGTCGGGCAGTACGCCCATGTCCGCCGCGCCTTGCGAGTTCACATCTTCGCCGGGTAGGTTGATGTTCTGCGCGTTCCCCGTCGCCTCCGCGAGGTCTCCAATCGCTTGCACAACTTCGAGGTGGTTGGCATGGTTCGCAACTTCGCGTCCCGCGATAATCGCTAACTTGCCTGTAGCCATGAGTCGCGCCGCTTGCTGAATGGCTTCCGCCGAAACGCCCGTCTCTTCCGCCGCTTTTTCGAGCGTGTAGCCCTTCGCGAAGCCGTTCACGGAGGCGAGTTTCTCAGCGGAGAGGACGCTCAGAATCCCTTTGAGGAGGGCGGCTTCCGTACCGGGTTTGTAGACGAGTTCGAGTTGCGCGAAGTCGCCGACTTTGGGGCTGTCTTCGGGAACCGAAGAGACCGCGTTAATAACCGTCGCGCCTTTGAATCGGTACGCCTTGCGGACACGAAGGTAGATGATGGGCTGTTCGTCCACCAGTTGCGAACCGAGAACGAGGATGGTCTTCATATCCTCAAGTTCAGCGATAGCGTTGCCCATCGCGTGATACCCGAACCGCTCGTAGAGGGGCTTATTCACAGAGCCGAGATAGCCCTCAACACGACTATCAATATCGTTACTTTTGAGAACTTCGCGGAAAAGTTTCTGGAAGGCGAAGTTATCTTCATTCGTACAGCGTTGACCGCCAATACCCGCAACGCTTCCGTTCGCGTCGCGCAGTTTGCCAACGAGGATTTGAAGCGCCTCCGTCCAGTCGATGGCTTTCCACTCGCCGCCCGTTTTGAGCATGGGAGTCTTGAGCCGCGCTTCGGAAGAGACGTAGGAGTGACCGAATTTTCCCTTGTCGCACGTCCACTCTTCGTTGACGGCTTCGTTGATACGCCCGTTGATGCGCTGTAGCGAATCGAGGCGGTAGTCAATTTTGATATTACAGCCGTTGGAGCATTTCGAGCAGACGGAGCGTTGCGAATGCAAGTCCCACGGGCGGGCTTTGAAGCGATAGGAGCGCGAAAGCAGAGCGCCCACCGGACACAACTCGATGACGTTGCCGCTAAATTTGCTCTTATAGGCGGTATGCTCGAAGGTTCCGACCTCCATATCCGCGCCACGCTTGAGGAATCCGAGTTGCGCGTCGCCGCTAATGTCTTCGGTGAAGCGGGTGCAACGGGCGCAGTGAATACAGCGTTCGCGGTCAAAGACGACGTTTTCGGCGAGCGGGTAGGCTTTCGGGAAGTGGCGCTTCTCTTCGGTGTATCGGCTCGTCGCCGCACCGTAGAATATCGCGTTGTTTTGAAGCGGACACTCGCCGCCCCTATCACATATTGGGCAGTCGAGCGGATGGTTGATAAGCAGGAACTCTAGCACGCCCTTACGGTCTCTGACCACCGCCTCGGAGTCCGTGACTATCACCATACCCTCGTCGGCGGGAAGGGTGCAACTCGCTTGCGGTTTGGGCATTTTGGCGAGGGAGACCGTGCCATCGGGCGCTCTGCGCGGCGCGAACACGTCCACGAGGCACATACGGCAGTTCGCCGCGTCGCCTTTGGAGAGTCGCGGGTGGTAGCAGAAGTAGGGTATGTCCACTCCGGCGCGCTTCGCCGATTCGATGATATTCTCTCCTTTGGGAACTTGGAGTTCGATACCATCAATCTTGATGTTGACCATCTGCGTTACAGCAGGGTTTAGCGAAGCCTCGGTTTGTGTAAGTCGATTATCAGGCATAGAGAATCCTCTAAAGTTAAGCAGGGGTAAGGGTCAAAAGCGGGTTCACGACAACGGGCGTGGGCGGCACGGCGTGGTCGCCGATAGGAGAGCGCTTATGCTCTATCCAGTACTCGAACTCTTCACGGAACGCCTTGATAGCTCCGACGATGGGCCAAGCCGCCGCGTCGCCGAGTCCGCAGTAGGAGCGCCCGTCAATCTGCGAACAGATGTCGAGTAGGAGTTCGATGTCTCCCTCGCGTCCGCCGCCGGAGGTGATACGGTCAAGAATTTTGAAGAGCCAGCGCGTCCCTTCGCGGCAGGGGGTGCATTTTCCACACGATTCGTGCATATAGAACTCGGAGGTTCGCTTCATGAGCAGAACGATGTCCGTCGTGTCGTTGAATACCATAAAGCCGCCAGAGCCTAGCATAGTTCCGCTTGCCGCGCAACTCTCGTAGTCGAGGTTGATTTTGTCGAGTTTGTCTGCGGTCATGATAGGCACGGAAGAGCCGCCGGGGATAACCGCTTTCAGTTTGCCGCCGGTCACGCCGCCCGCCGCTTTAAGAAGGTCAAGCAACGGGGTTCCCATCTCAACCTCATAATTCGCAGGTTTCGCGATGTGTCCGCTAACGGAGATGATTTTCGTGCCTTTGCTTCGCTCTGTGCCTAGTTTGGCGTACTCCGCGCCGCCGTTTTTGAGTATCCATGCGGCGGCGCAGTAGGTCTCCACATTATTGACGAGGGTGGGGGATTTCCATACGCCCTCGTGAACCGGCAGGGGCGCATGGGGCGCTTTAAGGCGCGGGTTGCCGCGCTCGCCCATGAGGCTACTCATCAGCGCCGACTCTTCGCCGCACTCATAACTCCCCGCGCCCATGTGGACGTAGAGGTCGTAGTTAAAGCCCTCAATACCCATGATGTTCTTGCCGAGATAGCCCTTTTTGTAGGCTTGGTCTATGGCTTTGCGAATCTGCCACGCAGGCTCCACATACTCGCCTCGAATATAGATGTATCCCGCCGTGCCGAGACAGGCGTACCCAGCGATAGCCATGCCTTCCACAAGCAGGTGGGGCGTTTTCAGCATCAGTTCGCGGTCTTTATAGGTTCCGGGTTCGCCTTCATCCGCATTGCAGATGAGGTAGTGGGGTTTGTCGGTATTCTTGGGAATACCGTTCCACTTTATCCATGTGGGGAAGCCCGCGCCGCCGCGCCCGCGCAGACCGGAGGTTTTGACATCATCAATAACCGCCTGTCGTTCGAGCGTTACAGCGCGACGGAGACCTTCGTACCCGCCTAGTTTTTCGTAAACGTCCATCTCTTCGATACCGGCGACTTCCCGGTGTTCAAAGAGCAGATTGCGAATTGCCATTCGATTCTATCCTCTACCTCTCCCCGAATTGGGGATAAGGAGTTTAGTCCGACATTATATCTTCGTATTCCTGTGTAGTAAGGGTCAAAAGAAGCGATACCATGCTCGCTTCAATTCCAAAGCGCTCGCGAATGACTTCTCTTACCAAAAGTTGACGTTCCGCCGAATCTTTGTCGCAAAACCCATCCCAAATTATGTGTCCGTTTATGCGAGGTGACAATACGTTGGATGATAATTCTACTTTAGCGCCTTGAAAATACTCGCTAAGTAGACTCGTCAAGCGTTCAAGAAAGCTAATCTCTAATGCAGACATGGCTATTTTCTCCATCGCTCCGCGCCTAGCGTCACAATATGTTGAGCGCACCCTAACATACGTCGTGCGTTGTTTCTCAACGGGTCGCCTTTAAGTTGAACATCAACACGTTTAGAGTGGAGGGACGCTACCAACATTTCAGGGGTAGCGTAGCGATGATTGCTATTCCAACGCCGTGCAACTTCGGTTAGAAGCGTTGATGTCTTAACGGCGGAGCGTTTCGAGACTTTCTTCTCAAAACCGCTCTGGAACAGTTGTAAGAGGTCATGCCTCCCCTCCCATTCCTTACTATCCTGAAGCTGATAAGCACGCAACATACACTCAATGGCTATGCCCGCCCAGTAATGGGCATACAGATTATGGTTTCCAGTGTCCGAATAGAAAAAAGACCACGCTTCATTCAGATGTTCTTGCGATGCCTTGAAATATGCTTCCGCGTTCCAGTACATCGCAAAAGCCCCTCCTACAGCATGGGGCCCGCAGGATTTTTCAAGTCTTCGACGGAGTAGCTACCGCCGCCTGTTTCGCTTGCGCCCGGAAGTAGCGTTTTCACGATGGAGTCGGCGAGTTTCGCGGGGGTGTAGTCCGGGCTTTTGCGAAGTTCGTCTATCACCTGCTTCACGTTATCGGGCGTGAGTTGCGTGAAGTACTTATCGCCGACCTGCATAACCGTCGCCGCGCCGCAGAAGTCGAGGCACTCCGCTTCGGAGAGGGTGAACTCGCCATCTGAGGTAGTTCCTCCGACGTGAACGCCTAGCTCTTTCTCCAGTTTATGCACGACCTCATACGCGCCTTTGACGGCGCAGGTGAGGCAGGTGCAGACTTCGAGGTGATGCCGCCCGCGCTTTCGCAGGTTGTACATCGTGTAGAAGGTTGCGACTCCCTCCACTTCGGAGTAGGAAAGCCCTAGCCTATCCGCCACCTCTTGAATGGCGGCGGGAGGCAGGTAGCCGTCGTACTCGCGTTGCGCTATCCACAGTCCGGGCAGACAGGCGGCTTTGCGCTCTGGGTAGTGGGAAGCAATCTCTTCCAGTTCGGCTATCGCTAATTCGGAGAACCGCGCCTCCTTTGCGGGAGCGGGTTGAGGTTCTCGGATATTGGAGGTCACACTCTCAGCCATCGGTTTTCCTTATCTATCAATCTCGCCTAGAACGATGTCTATACTACCAATTACCGCAACCACATCCGCCAGCAACCTGCCTTCGCACATCTTCGAGAGGGCTTGCAGGTTCATGAAACTCGGCGGTCTCATGTGCGAACGGTACGGGCGATTGGTTCCATCGCTCACAAGGTAGAATCCGATTTCGCCTTTGGGCGATTCTAGCGGGACATACGCCTCGCCGACGGGCGGGTGAAAGCCCTCTGTCCAGAGTTTGAAGTGGTGAATCACCGCCTCCATGCTGTTATCTAGTTCACGGCGCGGGGGGGGCACGATTTTGCGGTCGTCCACGTTAATAGGTCCCGACGGCATTCTTTCGATACACTGCTTTACAATCTCTCGGCTCTGATACATCTCCGCCATACGAACGCGGAAACGGTCGTACACATCGCAGTACTTGCCAACGGGAACGTGGAAACTGTAGTCTTCATAACCACAGTAGGGAGTCGCTTTGCGAACGTCCCAATCCACGCCAGAGCCGCGCAGGGTGGGACCGCTCACGCCGAGCGCGATACAGTCTTCGGCGGAGATATAGCCTACGCCCTGCGTTCTATCGCGCCATATCGGGTTCGCGTTTAGCAGGTCTTCAATCTCTTCCAACGCTTTGGGGAAGCCATCACAAAACTCTTTCGCCCTCTCAAACCAGCCTTCGGGCGCGTCGCCACGTAGACCGCCGGGAACAATCCACGAGGGCATCATGCGAACGCCGGACATCATTTCGGTAAGGTCAAGTAGTTTTTCGCGCTGAACGAAGGCGTAGAAGAAGACGGTCATCGCGCCAATATCGAGGCAGTGCGTGGCAAGCCCGACTAAGTGACTCGCGATTCGTTGAATCTCCATAAGCATTACACGCAGACACTGACCGCGAGGCGGCGGCTCTATCCCAAGCAGCTTCTCAACGGAGAGCGTATACGCGGCGTTGTTGATATGCGCGGAGAGGTAGTCCATTCTGTCGGTGTTCGTGACCGCCTTGAGGTAGGTCTGATACTCCATAGACTTCTCTATGCCCGTATGGACGTACCCGATGTGGCAGACTGCCTTCGTAATCGTTTCACCGTCCAACTCCAACACCACGCGCAGAACGCCGTGCGTGCTAGGGTGCTGAGGTCCCATATTCACCACGAGACTGGTGTCGTCTAGTTTGTCAATGGTTATCCCCTGCGCTTGGAGGGAGTTTGTATTCAGTTCTCTGGTATCTATCGCCATTTTTAGACTGCTCTTTTCCGTCTACCGCTTACGATAGGCTTCGCCTTGCGCGTCGCCCGTCTTGCCAACAAAAGATTCTCCGGGATGCTGTACCGCCACTTCGCCAACAGAAGGACCCAACTTCCCATCAGGGAACTGTACGCGCTCTCCGCCAAGCGGATAGTCCTTGCGTTGCGGGTGTCCTATCCAGTCGTCAGGCATAAGTATACGGCGCAAATCGGGGTGTCCTGAAAATTTCACGCCAAACATATCGAAAATCTCGCGCTCTGGGAACTCCGCCGCAGGGTATACGCTCGTGACGCTGGGCGTAACGCAGTCCTCTTCGGGTACGGGAACTTTGAGGAAGACCCTGTGGTTTTTGCCATGCTTCACGCCGTCCTTGACGTAGGGCATAGAGTAGAGATTGTACACTACCTCAAAGCGATAGCCGTCGCGATAGTCGAGATAGTCTACGCCGAGACACTCCGAAAAGAAGTTGTAATCTAGGTCGGGGTCATGCTTCATCAGGTTGCAGACATCTACGATGCTTTCGCGCCGAACGAGTATGCGCGTATCGCCTCGAAAAGTGTTTACGCTAAGGATTGCGTCGGGGTAAGCCTCTCGAATCTTCTGAACCTCAATGCGCTCTTGCGTCTCGGTCTGTGGGGTATCCAGCGCTGACATCTATCTTTTTCCTCCCGCGACAACCTCTTCTTGCGAACTCGCCCCATAGGTGGGAACACGGTCTCCAACGGGCTTTTTGTCTAGGTCTACCACGCCGGAAGCCTCATTGCCAAAGCGAATGGGCGCGCGTTTCGCCTTGATTTCCGGGGTGTGGGAGTCTTGGTTGACCGCTCTATCGCTCTCGTCCCAGTCCAACGCGCCCTTGCCGAGTATGTAGAAGTACCCGATGAAGAGGATAGCGACGAATACCGCCATCTCGGAAAGGAAAAATACCTTCATTCCATGCTCTTGGCTTCCGTAAGTGACCGCCCAGGGCCAGAGGAAAATGGTCTCTATATCGAAGATGATGAAGAGCATGGCTACTAGGTAGAACTTGATGGGGAAGCGCTCTCGCGCATTGCCTACAGGGTCAATGCCGCACTCGTATGAGGTCGATTTGAAAAAGGTGGGCTTGTGAGGACCAAAAAGAAAGGAAAGACCAATCATAGCCCCGCCAAGTATGGCGGCGACGAGAATGAGTACAGCAATCGGTATATAACCGCTAATCATGACGAAATCGTATCCTCCCGCAGAGGCAGGTTGGGTTGAGCGAACTTAGTTTGTGAACTCTATCACAAACTAGCCTGTTTTGTCAACCTTCTCCGTAATCTATTGGGTCTATTGTACCCAATTTCTTACCCGTGATAGTACGGCAAACGAAATTCTCTCGCCAAAACCCTCTTTTTCTTGTGTACGCCCCTCTTTCGGGCGATTGGATAGCGATAACTAGATACCTTGACTCTCAAAAGTAAAACGCTTTTGGTCAAGGACTGAAAGTCCCTGCCTGTGAAAACCGTCCGTCCTGCGGACGGATTTTACGGTCTGGGCTGAAAGGCTTATCGCTCTCTCAGGAAGAGTGATTCTATCGGCGAAGTTCGTATCAGTAGCATGAACGCAAAAAGAGGATAGCGAAAGTTTTCCCGCTATCCTCTTTAACCCCCTATTCAGTTAGGCTCTCTTTTGTCCCGCCTGTGTACGATGCGCCTGGTCGCGGTCTCCGGGAGGAGGGGGCGGAGGAGCGCCCTGTCCGCCATCGGGTCCGCCGTCACGGGGAGGGGGAGGAGGACCTCCGGGTCCGCCATCCGCTCCACCGGGTCCACGTCCGCCGGGAGGAGGAGGGCGCATTCCGTTACGCCCCATAGGGGGGCGATGCTGGTCGCGAAGCGTTTTGAGTCTCTTCAGCTGGTCGGCGGTGAGAATTTTCTTGATTTTCTCGCTCACCTCTTTCTCAAGAGCCGTCAACTCGGACTTCTGCTTATCCGTCAGATTGAGCGCGTCCGCCTCGTGGGGCGGAATAACCGGAAAGCCTTCGGGGCGGCGGCGCGGAGGAGGCGGAGCGTTGTCGCCCCGTCCGTATCCAACTGGCGGGCGATTGGGGTCTTGCGGTCGCCCCTGCCCCTCTTGCGCTTTCACGCCTCCCATCGTAATAGAAAGCCCCATCAATGCTGTTAAGCCGAGCGTAGTGCGTCGAGCGATATTTCGAGTGTTCATGGTCTTAATCTCCTGTGTTGTGTTTTGGGAGCCGTCTGGCTCTATGTGAATTGGGTTCTAGCCTTTAGAGCGTCTTCTATATCTGCGGTTGGCTCTGTGCGGCTGACACTTATTAGGATAACCTATCGAAATGAAAAACTTCTGAAAAAGCGAATTATGTTTGAGATAAAATTTTCGCCATTAGAAGCCTGCAAACAACATAGCGTCCTCTCCTCAAAACTTCAAACCTATCGCAGAGGTAGATGCGCTTTTGTTGTAGGTTTGGCGGCTTCGCGCTCAACCTCCCGATTCTCTATCAGAATCTGACCGGGTTGAAGAGTGATTTTGAGGCTCCGCCCGTCGGCGCTTGCGCTCGTTTTCTTGTTGGTAAGCGGGTCGAGAAAGCGCGTCGGCAGGGGTGTCGAGAGCGAAGTAGTGACGGTGACGGTTAGAGGCTTGTCGCTCAGGGAGATGAGTATCCATGTCGTCGCGCCGCCCTGACTGCGAATGGCGGAGAAGACCTGCGGGTTGTCGGTATCTACTTCATGCAGATAGAGTTCGCCTCGCGTCAATTCGGGTAAGCGTTTTCGGAGGGCGAATAGGCGGCGGTAGAACTCGAACAGGCGCGGACTCTCTTGCGGGGCTTCGGCGTAGACCTGCGGCACTCCGCAGAGCGCGTGTATCGCCTCTAACGCTCGAAACTGGGGCGTATCTCCTGCGAATTTCGCAATAGCCTCTGTCGCATGGCTTCGAGAGGCGTAGACCCGATAAGAGTTGGGAGGAAGCATATCGCGTGTGTTGGCGAGGCGGAGTTTGTAGTCTTTCGCTGTCGCTCTGTTCGTCCGCAGGAGCTCTTGAAAGTGGACGATGCCATTTGCCGTGTTGTCTTGCACGAGGTTGGCGGAGGTGTGGAACACCATGCCCGGCTCTCCGCTCAATATAAACGCTTGCGGTCTCTTCTCTCGTAAGGCGTTGAGGGCTATCTGCATCACGAGCGGCGACTGGTTTCCGGCGGCGTAGGCGGGTTGGTTCCAGCCCGATTGCCACATCGGGGGTTGATAGTTCGCTCTCTCAATCCGATAGCCGTCCATGCCGTAGGTCTGTTGGTCATTTTGGGCGAGTAGGCGAATATAGTCCTGATATTGCGGGCTTGCTCTGTTCACGAGCGCGGTTCCGTCCTCTTTCAGCAGTGTAGATTTTTCGTCCAGAGTGAACATATTGCCTAGGGCGAGCGCATTCGATTTTTCATCAAATCCGTGGACTGTCATACCGAATAGTACGCGCAGCCCCTGCGCGTGCGCCGCGCTCACGAGGGCTTTCAAGTCCGCCTGAGTCCCGTATTTTGGCTCTATCTCTGAGGGGTTGAGGGGCTTGTAGCCGCCTTTCCAGTGCGGAGTCAGAATGAGGGTACTGAAGCCGACCTGCCGATAGAACGGCAGGTATTTCGTAATCTCCTTAAAGCCCCCCTTGAATTTGTCGAGCGAAACCTCCAGTAGAACACTCGCCTTCACCGAGTTCGGCGTAGCGATCACACTTGGAAACGAGCGCGTCGCCCACTGCCGATACCGTGAAAGCGCGTCCTGCAAACTCCCTAGGTTCGCCTCCATACGTAGGGTATCCGACTTTACGCTCACTCCATCGCTTATCAGAGAGGCGTGATAGTCGTCAAAGGCGAGGTCTAGGAAGGGAGCCACTCCTATCGCTTTGAGGGAGGGCTGATAGCGAGTTTCACCGCCATTTGTGTCCATCCAGAAGAGGAGAGACTGCTCACTGTCTGTGCGGGTGAGCGCAAGCAGACCGAAGCCGATGTCGGGGGCGGAAGGAAACTGGTAGGTACGGTCGCCCAACGGCGTAAGCGTGTGTGCGGGAGAGGTGTCGCTCTCCGCAATCGAAGGTCCCGGCGCCTCTATCTCACAGCCCTGCCAGATAAAGCGCGGATACCCGAAGCGAAAGCCCTCCAACTTATCGAAGGCATAGCCTACGTAATAGACTCCATTTTCGATACGGTAGGCGAAGGGGAGACCGGAGGCTCTTAATACCGCCTCGATGGTGTTTTGGAGAGGCTGTCTCAGGTGAACGGTGACGGTTGTTACACCCCGTAAGGCGGTGTCTATCACATAGAGCGCTTTCGCCTTTTTAAGCGCGGTCTCCACGGCTTCATACACATCAACGTTTTCGAGGTCTAACTCAATAGTTGGAGGCATCTCTTCTGGCAGGAGTTCGTGAACGCCACTATCGGTATGATAGGCGTACGGCAGATGCGCCATTCTGATAACGGTTTCGACCGCCTGTTTCAGCGGCATTTCAAACTGAGCGGTGAGCGTGGCTAACTGTAGTCTTGTGTCTAAGCGGTAGGGTACGCCCGCTTGCTCAAAAATCTGTTTTAGCGCCTCGTAGGCGTTGGAGTTGTTTACGTTCACGCGTAATCGGACAGCGTCCCTTTCCGTAATAGGAACAACGCTATAGACTCCATCCTCCACTTGATAGGTGAACGGGAAGCCACTCGCTCTCAGCAGGGCTTCCAGCGCTTTGATAAATGGCTTATGGAGTCGGACAGTTACGTCGCTCCCTTTGAAACTGGGTTCCACCGAATGAAGGACTCTCGCCTGCTCGAAAAGCAGGTTCAGCGCGGTGTAGAGGTCAACCTTCTCCAAGTCTAGGTCTATCACTCTTTTAGGAGTAGTCGCTACTTCCGGCGGCAGTCTCGGTAGCGTGATAGGTTGGTCGGGAGTCGGGCGCATGAGGGTTGCGGAGCGTTCGAGGCGTGTCTCTCCCGCGTAGAGGCGGTATTCGCAGGCGAGTTCGTAGCGGAAAGGCTCTTTTTTGCCGATGCCGTAGATCATTTTCAGGACTACGCTACGCGATTTTTCGTCTGTCTGAATGGAATAACGCAGGAACGTTGCGCCCTGCTCCGCCACGAGGTATCTGCCATTCACCTTCACATCTACGTAGTCGCTCAACTCTCCGCCCATCAGGTTGAAATCCATTTCAGGCATGGCGAGGCTTAATACCTGTCCTGTTTTGATGTTGAATCGGAGAGATACAGAGGTGTTTTGAAAAGAGAGTTCCTCTGCTTGTGCATAAGAGGTTATGTCTAAGTACTTTAGTTTCCGGTAAAAGTATGTAGACAAACTACGTGTTACGACATCAGGCAACTTGTGAGGTA
>CAIJLM010000607.1 GCA_903821495.1 uncultured Chthonomonas sp.
ACGCGGACGCTTATAGCCTTCTGGCTTCCTAAGTGTTGCGGACATAGAGTAATGAAACACATCGTTTCTAGTAACGATTATCGGCAACTTTATCTTCATTTTACTTTACTTTTTAGAAAAAACAAGCGTAAGGCGATTAGGACAAAACTAAACATTTCTGATGAGGCTTTTCCTCCCCCCAACTCCCCCTGAAATCGGGTAATCTAAAGGCTCAATATCCCTACTACAAGCGAAAAAGAGAGGCGTAACATGAAGATTCGCTGGACATCGGAGAGCGTTCGGGTTCGTATCGCCCCTGCCGAACTGAGCCAACTACAGGCGAACCAGCGCCTAGATGAGATTTTAGACTATCCGGGCGGAGGCGGATGGTGTGTGCGCCTTATTCCTAATGAGGATGAGAGTAGCGCTTTCGGCGATAGAGAGACCCTGTTTATCACTCTGACCGCCGCTGACATCGCCCTTCTCTCTGAGGAGACGCGGGAGGGAGTCTATTTTCAGGAGACCGACCCGCCGCTTCGCTACTATATAGAGAAAGACTTCCCCTGCGCCCACCCGCGCCCTTCCGAAGCCCTAGAGAAGCCTACAGAGGCTTTTGAGCCAAACGCCGCCTTCACCGAGCGAAAAGCGAAAACGGAGTAGGCGAGTATCTCTACTCAACTCCGCCCGCCTTTTGTAGAGCCGCCGCCACCGCGCTATAGTTACGGTCAGCGTCGAACGCAGACTTCGCCCCCCTGCCCTCTCGCTTAAACCGTCGGGCGTAGTAGAGCGCAGTATATCCCCGCTTATCGCGTAGATTGACCTTCGCCTTATGCTTCAAGAGCCACGAGACGCTCTCTACAGAGCCGATAAGCGTAACACGAACGAGCGCCGTCTGCCCCTCTTTGGTTTCAGGGAGGTTGATGTCCGCCCCTAGCGAGAGCAGATACTCCGCGTCGCTCCATCGCCTAACCATCATCGCCTCGAAAAGCGGCGCCATTCCGTACAGGCTTGCGCCATTGATACGCGCCCCGTGTTGAAGGAGGATAGGAAAAAGGTCTCGATAGCCGCACCATACCGCTGTACTCAGCGCGGACTGGAGAGCGGCGGACGGAAACGGTGTTTTCAGCAGGAGGCGTAGGCTCTCCGCATCGTCGCGTCGCGTCGCAAAGAGCAGGGCGTTCTCATTCACGCCATGCGGGTCTGCACCGCTATTCAGCAGGAGTTGCACTATAGGAGGGCTATCTACGGCGTGCATAAGGGGGGTGGTTTCGTCGAGGTATTCGGGGGACTTTATCCGGCTATACCAAAAAACGAGACCCGTTTTTCGGGAAGGTTCGCCGATGGCGTTGGGGTTCGCGCCGCGCTGTAGCCAGTACCTGACTCGCTCAACGGAGCCGTCCTCTATAGCGCGAAACAGAAGCGCGTCGGGCGTGTGCTTAATGCGATACTCAACAATAAGAGGAGTAAGGATGCCGCCTCCCGTAAAAATCAGCGCTAAAATCGCACAGGGAACCCGCCAACGCTTCGTGGATACGCTCATGGTATACGCGCTCCCTACTCCGCCTCTTAAAATCTCACACTACGCCCTTGAAGCGTTCGTAAATCTCTACGGGAAACGAGCGGGGTTTTCCGTCTCTATCTATTAGCATCTGATAGGTTTCACCCTCCGCCACTTCGCGCTCTCCCGCCGTAAGCCGATACCCCATGCGGAGAGTTCGCTTTGAAATCTCCATCACATAGACGTAGATGGTCACCTCTTCGTCATACCGCGCCGCGCCCTTATAGCGGCAGTAGGCTTCGAGGATAGGCAGAAACAGCCCCTGCTCCTCAAGGTCGAGATAACGAATCCCCCGCTCCCGGCAGAACTCCGAACGCGCCGCCTCGAACCACTCGAAGTAGCGCCCGTAGTAGGCGCGTTGCATCTGGTCGGTTTCGGCGTAGCGCACCCGCAATGTCATAAAAACCCCGTTTTTGGGCGGAGGCTCGTTCGCTTCTCGTTTTCTCATGCGTCGTCTACTGGCTACTCCCCGCCCGTCGCGAGGTGCATAATCTTCTCTTGAGTCGCCTCGTCGCGCATAAGCTCGCCGGTAATGCGCCCATCGTGCATCACCAAAATCCTATCGCTCATGCCGATAACCTCCGGTAGTTCCGACGAAATCATAATAATGGCGACTCCCTGCGCGGCGAGTTCGTTCATCAGTTTATAGATTTCGCTCTTCGCGCCTACGTCAATGCCTCGCGTTGGCTCGTCGAAAATCAGCACTTTCGCATCTGTGAAGAGCCATTTCGCGAGGACGACTTTTTGCTGATTTCCTCCCGAAAGGTTCTGCACTGTCTGCTCAATCGTCGGGGTCTTAACGGAGAGGCTCGTCCGATACTCCTCCGCGACATTCTTCTCTTCGTTACGGCGCACAAAGCCAAGCGTGGCGAGAGACTGTAGGTTTGCCAGAGTGATGTTCTCGCGTACCGCCATACCTAGCACTAACCCCTGTTGCTTCCTATCTTCCGTCACAAGACCGATTCCATTGCGGATGGCTTCCTGCGGAGAGCGAATTTTTACAGGCTTCCCGAAAATCTCTAGCGAACCGCTCGTAATGGGGTCTGCGCCGAAGATAGCCCGCGCCGTCTCCGTGCGCCCCGCGCCCACCAGCCCCGCAATCCCCAGCACCTCCCCCTTACGCACGGTGAAGGAGATATTATCGAGAACGCCCTCCCTGCATAGATTCTTGACGGTAAGAGCGGGGTCGCCGAAAGGCGCGGCGACTTTGGGGATAGCGTCCTTGAGTTCGCGCCCCACCATCAGGCGAATAATGTCTTCACGGGTGAGGTTCTTCACCTCTTCCGTCGCAATCCAGCGTCCGTCGCGCATTATCGTCGCCCTATCGCAGACCTCGAAGACCTCCTCCAAACGGTGCGAGATGTAGACTACGCTGACCCCCTCATCTCTCAACTGCCGAATCATATTGAAGAGGGATTGAAGTTCGTGGTCGGTCAGGGTTGCGCTCGGCTCGTCCATCACGATAATTTTGGAGTGTCGGCTCGTCGCCTTGCCAATCTCGACCATCTGCTGTTGCGCCACGCTCAGGGTATGAACCTGCGCCCGAACATCTATCTTCACGCCGAGTTTGTCCATAACCGCCTGCGCGTCGGCGTACAGCTTCTTGAAATCTACAAAGCCGGGAATAGGGGCGCGGGGTTCGCGTCCCAGATAGATGTTTTCACCCACCGTAAGGAAGGGAACGAGATTGAACTCCTGATAGATGATAGAGATGCCGAGGCTCATCGCCTTTTGCGGGCTGTCTATATGCGCGGGCTGTCCGTAGAGCGAGATTTCGCCGGTATCTTTGGGCTGCGCCCCTGCGAGAATCTTCATGAGGGTGGATTTGCCCGCGCCGTTCTCGCCCAAAAGCGCGTGAACCTCTCCGGGTAGAACCGTCAGGGAGACGTTATCCAGCGCGAGAACGCCCGGAAACTCCTTTCGGATGTTCGTCATGGAGAGCGCGGGAACGACATTGGAGGCGGTAGGAGCGATAGCCAAGTTTTCAATATCTCCTTAAATCGGCAGGGTTACAGTTTCTCGTGAAGTCGGTTCAGCTCTGCGAGTACATCTTGCGCGGCGCGAGACACGCCCCGCTCCTCGCTCTGCACGAGGTCTTTCAGAATACGCTGAACGCGGCGGTAGCCCGTGTACTCGTTCAGAAGTCGCGCTAACGCGGTGACGCTCGCCTCGCGGTTATCGGCGGAGCGCACAATGGCGGCGCGTAGTAGAGCGACAGGGTACTGCACAAACAGGTCGGACACGAGTATAGAGGGGTCTTCCGAACTGACGCGGTTTTGGCGCACTACATAGAAGACTTTGCCCAGCAGGTCGTCGGAGGGGTTGCGCTGATAGATGCGCTTAACCGCTTCGGCGGTAGGGTCGTTCTGCTTGGTTTTGGGTTCGTCGCCAAACACATCGGGGTAGAGCCAGCCGTACATAACCCGTTGCGCGTTTATAATTACATCCACGCCGTAGTACGCCAACACATAAGAGAGGCTTCGATACCCGAAACTCCCTCGCGTCTGTTCACGGCGCAGGTTTTCAAGTTCGCGGCGCAGTTGCGCTTCCGACTTGCCATCGAAGTAGCGCTGAGCGGCGCGAGAGCGAGCGGTATCTTGCAGGGTTCCCGTCAACATATCGTTCGCATATCGCAGTATCCCCGTAGCCGGTGGCGAGTTGACAGGCGGGTGGATGGGGTCTTTGGGTTCGGGAGGAGTGATATTGACGGCGTTTCCGGGCGTTCCGCGTTGCGGGTTCACAACCGCCTGCTCCAACATCTTGAGTATCTGCGTATCTTTCGCCTCTCGCGCTATATCACGCGGAGTGCGTCCCTTATTGTCTTGAATATGCACGTTCGCGCCGTTCGCAATCAGCAGAGCGACGGTTCGAGGGCGACGGTTGATAACCGCCCGGGTCAGAGCGGTGCATCCCTCCGAGTCGCGCACGTCCACCTTCGCCGAAGCGTGTACCAACTCCTCCACGCTTCCGATATAGCCCCCGATACAGGCGAGAATGAGGGGGGTGCGCCCGCGCTTGTTGACGGCGTTGACGTTCGCTTTGTTCTCGATAAGAAGGCGAATGACGGGAACGCTACGTAGGGCGAGGTGTAACCCCGTGTGTCCGCCTCCGTCGGTAGTGCGAATGCTCACTCCTCGGTCAAGCAGAGACTTCACTTTTGCGGTCTCTCCCGCTTCACAGGCGGCGAGGTACTGGTTTTCGAGGCGACTGGCGCTATCAATCTCCTCATCGTTTTGGGGAGGCGGGCGCTTCTTGGGAGGCGCGACGAAATAGGGTTCGGGCGAACGCCTCGCTTCCGCATAGTTTGCGGAGAGTAGCGTCCCGGCTACTCCCGCCGCTCCCAACAAAGTTTTCAACCAAAATTTCACGCGCATCCCGCTTCCTCCCTTAAATCGTAAGTTCCCGTTCAATTATACAGAAACTTGCCTCCTAATGTCAAATCTTCTTCACTCAAGACTGTAGAAACTTCCTATCACCCTCTCTTCCATAGGCGTTATACCTCAGACTGCCCTCTCAGCCCCTCGTATTTTAACCTTTATGGTAACTACTCAGCCCCCCTTCGGGGGGAACCTAACCCCCGTCCCCTTCCCGGCGCGGGAAGGGGTGACTAGAGCGCAAAGTGGTTATCGTTGGATAGAGCCACTCGGTTTAGG
>CAIJLM010000608.1 GCA_903821495.1 uncultured Chthonomonas sp.
GAAGGCAAAGCGGAAGGCGAGGCGATTGGCGCGGTAAAAGGCGAACGCAATCTTATCCTGTTGCAGGGCGGCAAGCGTTTCGGGGAGCCTAGCGCGGCGACTCTTGCGACCCTCCAGAGAGTAACCAGCCCCGCAGAGTTGGAGCGTTTGGCGCTTCGCCTTCTCGAAGTGGAGAGTTGGAGCGAACTCCTCGATTAAAAGACCTCCAGCGTTTCTCCCGCTAACCTCCCCCCAACCCCTCTCTGAAACGGCGAGGGGCGAAGGCGAGTAGTACGAAATTGGGTGATTTGTATTTTTTCGCGTGTTTCGAGGTTAATTCCCAAAGGAGGGTTGGTTAGAATGAACTCAAAATCTCTTGTCCTTCTCACTTTCGCCGTCAGTGCGTTCAGCCTCCTCGCTCCGTCCGCCCGCGCCGAAGACTGGCCCCAGTGGCGAGGCGCGAATCGCCTAGGTATATCTACAGAATCCACTTGGAGCGTAGGACGCGGAACGCCCCCCAAAGCGTGGCAAGCCAGTGTAGGCGAGGGCTTCTCGTCGGTTGCAGTGGTACGCGGCAAACTCTACACAATGGGTAATGTGGGCGGTAAGGACTGGGTTCACTGCCTGAACGCAGACACAGGGCGCGTTATCTGGCAGAAAACCTACTCCTGCCCTTCTGGAGGAGACTATTCGGGTCCTCGTTGCACTCCGACGGTGGATGGCGACAAAGTGTACACTCTTTCGCGAGACGGGCAGGCGTTCTGCTTCTCCGCCGACAAAGGCGCTATCCTTTGGAAGGCGAACGTCGCGCAACTCGCGAACGCAAATGAACCGCAGTGGGGCTTCGCAAGCTCTCCTCTCATTGACGGGGGCGTCGCTATCTACAACGTCTCTTCGGCGGGGGTAGCGCTAGACAAAAACACGGGGCGCGTGGTATGGAAGTCGCCTTCAGGAGATGCAGGTTACTCCTCGCCTCTTCCTCATAATTTAGGCGGAGCGCATGGCGTGGCGCTCTTCACCGCGCAGGGCGTAATCAGTGTAGACCCGCGTAGTGGCGCAAAGCAGTGGGGACACCCTTGGAACACGCAGTTCAACGTCAACTCGGCAGACCCTATTATCACTGGTAACAACGTTTTCATCTCATCGGGCTATGGCAAAGGGTGTACGCTCCTAAACGTGGCGGGGGGTCGCGCCTCCGTCGTCTACCAAAACCGTAACATGAGAAATCACTTCCACACCTGTCTCCTTCTCGACGGATACCTCTATGGGAACGACGACGGTAGGCTAAAGTGCATTGAACTCCGCACAGGCAGAGTGATGTGGGAGCAGGGCGGCATGGGCAAGGGCGGATTGATGATGGCAGACCGCAAAATAATCGCATTGACGGAGCAGGGAGAGCTTATCGTCGCCAACGCCAACCCGAAGCAGTTCCAAGTAGTGGCGCGTGGCAAAGTTTTAGAGGGCGAGTGCTGGACAGACCCCGTGCTTGCGAACGGCAAACTCTACTGCCGTAGCCATGAGGGAACGCTTATCTGTCTGGATGTGCGCCGCCGTTAAACACAATTTTCTTCACCTGTATAACGCAGAAAGGGTTTTATCATTATGAGTAAAGCGTCTCAACGCATCGTGTTTACATTCGCTCTGCTCGTTGGGCTGTTGAGCGGAGCCGCTTCCGTTCGCGCCGACGTAAAAGGCTGGCTTGAGTGGCGCGGGCCCCATCAGACGGGCGTTTCTACTGAAACCGACCTACCAGAAGCGTGGAAACTCCATGGGGAGAACGACCTCTGGAGCGCGGATATTCAGGGCGGGGGAACCCCCGTCATCGCAAATGGTCACGTCTATATCTTCGGATATGGCGGTGAAGGAGCCGACTTACAAGAGATTGTCGCCTGCTTCGACGCGAAAAATGGCAAGAAACTCTGGGAACACCGCTACAGCGACTTCATTAGCGACATCGTCTATGACCGCTACGCGATTGGTAGCCCCTGCGTAGACCCCAAAACTGGCAACGTCTCTGTGATAACCTCCGCGGGTCTCTTCCTCTCCTTCACGCCCAACGGAAAAGTCCTCTGGCAAAACTCCCTCATGGAGACTCTTGGACGACTCACCTTCACCAACGGAAGAACGGGCGCGCCCTTCATTGACGGCGATTTCATCTACTTCCGCTTCCTAACCGGAAACTGGGGCGGAGACAGCCCCGGAAGAGACCGCTTCTACGCCTTCGATAAGAAGAGCGGCAAACTCGTGTGGGCATCCGCGCCCGGCGACACTCCCAAAGACCCCTCCTTCTCGCGCCCTTGGTTCGACTGGTACAACGGGCTGCGGGTTATGTACACGGGAACAGGTTGCGGAAACATCGTCGCGCTCAACGCCCGAACGGGGCAACCCCTCTGGCGCTACCCCGTCTCTGCGGGCGGCTTTAGCTCCAGCATCATTCTGTATAAGGGAACGCTCATCGGCATACACGACGACGAGAACCTGAACTCTCCCGAAATCGGAGGCATGGTCGCGATACGGATAGATGGCAAAGGGACTCCCGCCGAAACAGGCGCTCCCATAGTTCCGAGCAGTGTAGAGGTATGGCGCAACCGTGAGCGCACCGTCTCCAGTTCGCCTGTACTTGTAGGAGAGCGGCTCTACGTTACCAATCGCACGGGGGAACTCGCCTGTGTAGACGCGAACAACGGCAAGGTCATCTGGCGCAAAAAGCTCGCCCCCGACCAACTCCACGCCTCCCCCCTCTACGCGGACGGCAAACTCTATGTGCCTTTCCAGAACGGGCTGTTCTACATTCTGCGTCCGGGCGAAAGCGACTGCCAAGAACTCGAAAAAGTGCAACTAGAGGGACGCTGTATCGGCGCGCCCTCCGTCTACGATGGGCGCGTCTACGTACTGACCACCAAACGCCTCTACTGCTTGGGTAAAAAGAGCCATAGAGGGAAAGCCCCTGCGTGGACTCCCGAATGGAAGGTCGCTCCCGGTGCAACCGTCGCGCTTCAAATCATTCCGCAAGAGGTTCTGCTTCGCCCCGGCGAAAAAGTAGATTTTACCATTCGCGGGATAGATGCAAACGGTTTTGTGACTCAGGTTTTCGATAGCAAACTCGCCAAGTGGGAGAAGTATATCCCCCCGACGGCGCGTGTTCGCTCCAATATGAGCGCAAGCGTCAACGAAAATGGCGAGCTGGTAGCCGACAGCGCGGCTCTACCCTCCGCAGGCGCTTTTATGGCGACAATCGACGGCTTCAAGGGTGTGATTCGTGGGCGCGTTCTACCCGCTCCGCCCCAAAAAGAGGACTTTGAGGGCTTTCAAACAACAGAGACCTCTCCCTTCGACGGCGGCAAGTTCGCCTATCCCCCGCTCGGCTGGATTGGGGCGCGCCTCAAGTGGGATGTGCGCGAGATAGACGGAAACAAAGTCCTTGCAAAGACTCTCGATAACGTCTTCTTTCAACGCTCTACCGTCTTCTTCGGTCAGCCTAGCCTCTCCAACTACACGCTAGAGGCGGATGTACGCATGGATGGAAACCGCCGAACCAAGTCTACCGTCGGGCTTATCAACCAACACTATCTGATCGCTCTACAAGGCAACGCACAGGAGTTGGAGATAACCTCTACGCCAGAGCGTGTAAAAACGACCGTTCCGTTCAAAATTACGGCAGGAACGTGGTATCATCTCAAGACCCGCGTAGACATCGCCGCAGACGGCTCTGGAGTCGTTCGCGCTAAGGCGTGGGCGCGTGGAGAGACGGAGCCTTCTACATGGACAGTTGAGTTCAAGCACAAGGACGCGCATAAGGTCGGCGCGCCGGGTCTCTTCGGATTCGCGCCGCAGAGCCTCTTCAAGTGTTATCTTGACAATATCGCCGTCACGCCGAACTAGGGGATTCCTAACAAAGGAGGCGCAAGGGAAGACTCGATGTCCAAGCCTTACGACAGCGCTACAAAGCAGTTGCTTGAGGCGTATCCCCTAGACTGGTTGCGCCTGCTGGATTTACCGATAGGAGAGGTCGAAATCATTGATGCAGACCTCTCCACCATTCAGGCGGAAGCCGACAAACTTATCCGTGTCAACGCAGAACAGCCCTACATTGCTCATATTGAGATGCAAGCCTCCTATAAGCCCGACATGGCGGAGCGGTTCATGGTGTACAATATATTAGCAGGGTATAGGACGGGGCTTCCCGTCCACACCTGCGTCTTTTTGCTACGCCCCGAAGCCGATGGAACGGTGATGCGCCAACCGATTGTGAAGCGTGTTGCAGGTAGAGAGCCGTATCAGCGCTTTCAATTTCAGGTAGAGCGCTTGTGGGAGGAGCCTGTAGAGAGGTATTTGGAGGGCGGCTTAGGCGCGGCTCCGCTTGCGCCGTTGTGCGCTAGGCGGGTTTCGGAACTGCCGCAAATCGTTCACCGTATGGAAGAGCGTATCCGAGCGGAGAGCGACGATGCGGCTACGCTTTTGTCGGCGGCATATGTGTTGATGGGCTTGCGCTACAAGGAAGAGATAACGGATAGATTTTTGAGAGGAGTAAGAGATATGGAAGAGTCAGCCACGTATCAAGCGATACTTAGAAAAGGCGAAGCGAAGGGCAAGATAGAAGGCGAAGCGCGAGGCAAACTGGAAGGCGAACTGAGCGCGTTGCTCATACTAGGCGGCAAGCGATTGGGGAAGCCTAGAGCAAAGACTCTGAAAACGCTTCACGCCATTACCTCCGCGGAAGCGATGGAGAGGCTTGTCGGGCGACTGCTCGAAGTGGAGACTTGGAGCGAACTGCTCGCCGCCCTCTAGGGGTAAGCCAACCCTAAACACTCTTGAACGGATATTTTGCCCCCTCTCTCCCTATAACTCTTTGTGTGCAGAGGGCTTTTTGAAACTAAATGAGGACACATACATAGATGAAACCTATCGCACGGCGTATCGCTCTACTCGGCGCGCTCGCTCTTGCCGCGCTTCCTGCAATGGCTGAAGACTGGCCCTTCTGGGGACACGATTCAACCCGCAACATGGTCTCCAACGAAAAAAACATCGCCACAAAGTGGGATGTCGGTAAGTTCAAGCCCAATAGCGAAGACATAGACCTCGCTACCGCCGAAAACATCAAGTGGGCGGTCAAACTCGGCTCTCAGGCTTACGGTAACATCACCGTCTCAGGCGGCAAAGTCTTCGTCGGAACCAACAACGAATCTCCCCGCGACCCCTCCATCAAAGGAGACAGAGGCGTTCTGATGTGCTTCGACGAGAAGACGGGCAAGTTCCTCTGGCAGTTGGCTATCCCCAAACTCGGAACAGGCAAGGTCAGCGACTGGGAGTTTCTGGGGCTATGCTCCTCCCCCGCCATAGACGGCAACCGCGTCTATATCGTCACGAACCGCAACGAAGTGATGTGCCTCGATACGGAGGGGCTGGCGAACGGCAACGACGGCGCATTTAAGGACGAAGAGAAGTATCTCTCCACTCCGATGGGCAAACACACGCTCACCTCTACCGATGCAGACATTATCTGGAAGTTCGATATGCGTCAGGAGTTGGGTATCTTCCCGCACAACATCACCAACTGCGCCCCGCTCATTATCGGCGATAAGCTCGTCGTATCTACCTCCAACGGCGTAGACTGGACGCACACGAACCTGCCTAACCCCAAAGCCCCCGCCCTCTGTATGCTGGATAAGAACACGGGCGCTCTGCTCGCAGAAGAGGACTCCGGTATCTCATCGCGGACTCTCCACTCCAACTGGTCTTCCCCCGCTGGCGGCGTGATTAACGGCAAAAACGTGATAGTGTTCGGCGGCGGCGACGGTTGGTGCTACTGCTACTCCGCAGATGAGACCGTTGAAAAAGAGGGCATCAAGGTGTTCAAAGAGTTGTGGCGCTTCGACTGCAACCCGCCCGAATATCGAACTCGCAACGGCAAGCCCCTTAAATACGCCACCCCCGATGGACCCAGTGAAGTTATCGCGACTCCCGTCCTCTACAAGAATCGGGTCTACGTTCCTATCGGGCAAGACCCCGAACACGGCGAAGGTCTGGGCAGTCTCGTTTGCATAGACGCTACTAGGTCGGGAGACATCACCGCCAATGGAGCCATCTGGCAAAATAAGACCATTATGCGCTCGCTCTCCACCCCCGCTATCTTTAACGGGTTGCTGTTTATTGGCGACTTTAGCGGCTTCCTGCACTGCTACGACGCAGAGACAGGCAAAGAGAGCTGGAAATACGACACGAAGAGCCACATCTGGGGTTCGCCGCTTGTGGTAGACGGCAGAGTCTACACCGGAACCGAAGACGGCGACGTGATAATGCTCGATGTGGCGAAAGAGATGAAACTCATTAGTAAGATAGACATGAAATCGCCCATGTACGCATCTCCGGTGGTTGCAAACGGAACGCTCTTCCTCGCTACACCCACCCATCTCTTCGCCATAGAGGCGAAAAAAACGGCGCGAAAGGACTCCCCGCATGAGAGTGTTACTCGGCTTGCTGGTATTCGTAGTACTGTACCTACATCAGGACACGTGGTTCTGGAAAAGTAGGGAACTCGTTTTTGGCTTCCTACCCGTAGGGCTTGCCTATCATGCGGGGTTTTCGGTAGTCGCCACTCTCATCATGGCTCTGCTCGTCAAGTTCTTATGGCCCAGCCATCTGGAAGTGGATGAGAAAGACTATGTGCCGATGGAAGCGGAATGAAGACGCTAGAGCGCTCCGCAGAAGAGTTTTACATATCGCTTCCCCACTATAAAAAGTGGACATTGGAGGAGTGCGATAGGCTACGCGAAGCGGGCTACCTCCCCGACAGATTTGAACTTATCGAAGGGGTTATAGTGGACAAAACAGAACAGACTAGCGTCCGCGCAAGTTGTGTCTCCGCCCTTGTCAATACTCTTGTTCGCCTGTATGGAGTAGATAGGCTTCGCGTTCAACTGCCTATTCGCATACTTGGAGAGGCGGGAAGGGTCAACGAGCCTCTACCCGATGTCGCGGTGACACGAGGAAAGTTCCACTCCTATAAAGAGAACCCGCTGTCCAAAGACCTACTCCTTGTCGTCGAAGTATCGGATAGTAGTCTCTATACCGACCTCAACACGAAAGCCCTTCTCTACTCGCAAGCGGGCATTGAAGAGTATTGGGTTCTGGATGTAGTAGAGGCGCGATTAGTCGCACACCGTTCGCCAACAACCAACGGGTACGAAAACATTACAGAGTGGACAAAGGGAGAGAGCATCGCGCCTCTCTCCCGCTCTAACCAGTTAGTAACTTTAGAAGAGCTATTTTCACAGGAAGCCACTGAGGAGACCGATAACGGGGTATAAGGCAAGGCTAAGAAAGGAGGGCGCGGGCATGAGGTCTCTTATGGACTATGTTTCAGGGATGCTGGGAACAGCGCCAAAATCTCCTGCCCGCGTCCTCGCAAGCGAAGAGTGGCGCTCCAGAGGGTTGGAGTTCTTGCATAAAGAGCGCTATCAAGAGGCGTTAGACTGCTGTGACCAAGCCCTCAAACTCAACCCGAAAAATGCGAAAGCGTGGCAGGAGCGAGGGGACGCTCTCTGGTATTTGGACAGGGTTGATGAGGCGCTAAAAGCGTATTCGCGCCTCGTCAGCCTCGCGCATGAGGATGCGAGCGCTTGGAATAGGCACGCGAAGGCGCTGTACAATTTAAAGCGCTACGCTAAAGCGCTTGTCTCCTTTGATAGAGCTATTCTATTTAATCCTAAAAACGCTGAGGCATGGAGTGTAAAAGGCGATGCCCTTTTCTGCTTGAAGCGTTACGAGGAGGCGTTGAAGGCTTACGACTATGCGCTGGAACTCGACCCCGATACTGTCAAAACGTGGTTCTGGCGAGCGAGAACGCTCCACAATCTGGGACGTTACGAGGAAGCGCTGAAGGCTTACGACAGATTATCATGCCTCTATCCCGAACTGACTGATGTATGGTTTCAGAGAGGATGGACTCTCGGCAGAATGGAACGCTACGAAGAGGCGTTGAGGGCTTTCGATAGAGTATTGAAACTCAATTCTGAGGATGTAGAGGCGTGGGATGGGCGCGGTAACGCGCTCCGTAGCCTGAAACGTTATGAGGAGGCGTTGGAGGCGTTCGACAGCTTGTTAAAAATCTCCCCCGAATCGGCGAAGGGATGGAGTGGTAGAGGGATAACCCTTTGCGACATGGAGCGTGAAGAAGAGGTGTTGGAGGCATGGGGCAGAGCGTTGGAAATCGACACTGATAGTGCAAATGTATGGTGCGGATGTGGGCTTGTTCTGTGGCGACTGAAGCGGTACCGCGAAGCGCGAACCGCGTTGAAACGAGGGGCTAAGTTGGGTTGTGAGTCGTCAAAGAAATACCTCGCTGAACTGTCGCGATACAGGATTTAGGGTAAGAGTTCTGATATCTGGGGATAGTTCGCCCTCTGCACCGATTCCGCCAACCTTCCAAACAGAGGAGAGTGCCGTGCCATCACGGAATTTTGGAGAGAAACGAATTTTTTCGCGTGTTTCGCGGTTAATTTCGACAAGCGTACGCGCTTCCCGACTCAGGCGACACGCGCCGACTAGATTTTTTTGCATCGGATTAAACCGGAGAGAAGAAAGGAGGAGGGCGGAAACCTTTTCGTCCATACTTTTATGATTCCTGTCATTGTCATACTGCTCTATCTGTGCGTAGTCGCCTACATTGGTAGCGTCGCTTTCCGCAGGGGCAAAGAGAACACCGAGGACTTCTTCCTCGCAGGGCGCAGTATTGGGCCCGCAGTGTTCTTTCTCTCGCTCTTTGCGACGAATATGACCGCCTTCGCCATACTCGGTAGCTCCGGCGCGGCGTACAAGCAAGGCATCGGCATCTTCGGCATGATGGCTTCGTCGTCGGGTATCGTCATTCCCTTAACGATATTCTTTATCGGCACGCGTATCTGGTCGCTCGGCAAAAAATTCGGTCACATGACGCAGGTACAGTTTTTTCGCGATAGGTGGGAGTGTTCGCGGGTAGGAACCTATCTCTTCTTCCTAAGCGCCGCCATGCTCATCCCCTACATGATTATCAGTATCATCGGAGGCGGGCAGGTTCTACAAGACATTTCACGCTCCTCCGCCGACAGCGCGCCGCTTATTCCCTACTGGCTAGGTTGCCTTATCGTGACGATAGTCGTTACGGTAAACGTCTTTTTCGGGGGTATGCGCGGAGTTGTGTGGGTGAACGTTTTCCAGACGATTCTCTTCCTGCTTTTCGGAACCGTCGCCTTCATCACGATTGGGCGCGGGCTTCCGGGCGGGCTGTTCGATTTTGTGCATAACATGGCGAAAGACCCTGTAAACGGCGCGTTGCTCTCTCGTGAGCGTATGCCGCAAGAGGTGTTTTGGAGTTATATGTTCATTCCGCTCTCGTCCATTATGTTCCCGCACATGAGCATTATGTGCCTCTCCGCAAAGAAAATGTCGGCGTTCAGGCAGACCGTTATTATCTACCCTATCGCGATAATGCTCATCTGGCTCCCCTGCGTCTTTCTAGGCGCGTTGGGGGCGCAAGCCATTCCCGGACTAAAAGAGACGGATGGCGTTCTGCTACACCTACTCTCCAGTTACGCCCCTGCATGGTTGGCGGGTCTGCTCGGCGCGGGTATCATCTCCGCGGTTATGGGTAGCGACTGCCATCAGGTGCTCGCTCTTAGCACGATGTTCACCAAAGACATCTTCTCCTACTACGGCGGGCTAGAGAAGTACGGCGAAAAGGGCATGGTGACTTTTGCACGCGGATTCGTTCTCGTTGTAACGACGATTGCCTACGTTATCGCGCTTATGCGTCCTACAAGTATCTTTGAGTTGGCGATTCGGTTCGCCTTCTCTGGCTTCGCCGCGCTCGCCCCCATAATGATAGCTGCGCTTTTCTGGAAACGTAGTACAAAATACGGCGCGTTGGCTTCTGCGCTATGGGTAACAGTGTGTATTTTTGGAACATGGTATCTCACCGCCTACTCCGACTCTATGGCTCCCAAGCCGCCTGTTCGAGTCGCGTTAAGCGGCAAAAGCAAGCCCGCAGGCGTAGCGGGCGTCTCGCCTGTAGGAATAGGCGAGGGCAAGCCCCCATCAGCCTCTCCCCTAGGCGAACCAGAGGGCAAAAAGCCGCTCGTCGCGGGTGCAAAAAAGGGCGGGAAACCGGGTGTAGCGGGCGGTATGTTTATGCCGGGCGGCAAGGGTGGGAAGCCCGTCGCTCCAAAGCCTGTACAGATATTCCCCTCTTTGGGTAATATGTTCCTACGCTCTACGCAGGTCACAGTCTATGGCTACCTGCCCGTCGTACCGATGGTGCTAGGCTCTCTGCTCTTGATGATTCTTGTCTCGCTTCTTACGCCTCCGCCAAGCAAAGAGACCATAGAGAAGTACTTCCCAAAAGGATAGACGAAGGGAAGCGTCATGTTATCAGGGGAGGAAGCGGTAGAGCGCGTTCAAGGTCTAAAGACAAAATACGAACGGATTGGGTATCTAGAAAAACGTTTTGATGAGATTGAGAAAGCGCTTTTTACCGCAACGGGATATGTTGATACTATCAATATATTGGCGGAGTTGGACAGCCGTCGCAACGCGGTTGAGACTGAACTCGCCCAAATAAGACAGACGCGATACGAGGAACTTTGGAGTATTTTGAAGGTTCCCGCTCCTCTAAATGTAAGATGGCTTTCCGATGTGCGAGATTCGGCTGACAGAGCGCTAGTCGAGGAAGGAGTGAGGCTGTTCGCCAGTTTGACGAATCATCCTTCGCTAGAGGGCAGGAGTGTTAGGATTGTAAAGTCGCCCCCTATAGGTGAACGTTCTGACTATCTATATGGTCACTCTTTGATTCGACTAGGGGCTACCGCCGACGCTCTGACAGTCGCCCATGAACTAGGGCATTGGCTGGAGGATATAGATAAGAGCGTACTTCAAAAGTCGCTTGTGTTTTTGCGTCGCCGCACAGTGAGGGAACCTCTGGAACGGTTGAGAGACCTTATGGAGAATCAATCTTATGGCGAGGCTGAGATGGCTTGGAAGGACAAGTTTCTTTCTCCATACGTGGGGAAAGATTATAGAGGCAGGGCTAGCGAAGTTGTGTCAATGGGCGTACAATACTTATGTGAGTTTCCCGAAGTATTTGCACAAGGAGACCCTGAACACTTTGCATTTGTGTACGACGTTTTAAGGGGGAGGTAATCCATGGATACCTTAGTAAAGACGGGGGCGCAAGTAAAATTTGAGTTTGGAATGGGAACAGTGTTCGCGACGATTAGGGGTAAGGTATGGAAGTGCGAAGGGGAGGGAGTTCCAGAAGAGGCGTTGCGTATTTACGAACGCGCCCTTCAGGGACGTGTAAAAGAAGATTTAGGGGTGCAGCCTCCCTTAGCGAGTAGGGCTTACGATAATATCATTGCGCGTAGTGCGGCGAAACGCTTATGCGGAATAGTGATTTACTTAGACGAACGCCCCGACTCCTCGCCGCAATATACCGAAGATGGCGTTATGATAATCTACTAACCCGTTGTGAAGCAGGGTGTCTCTTTGCGCCCGCCCCATCCTCCTCATGAACAGACAAAGCGAATGTTCTTAGGAGAGAGGTTAAAACTACTACTAAAAGGACGACGATGACAAATAATGAAGTCTCTCCCGCCGCAGTTCAAGCGGCTAGGGAGCGGTTAGATACGCACGTTCGCGAGATTATCGCATGGCACTTCTCTGAGGAGACAGGCTCCCCCTTCTGGCTAGAGTGGAAGGCGAACGCAGGCTTCGACCCTATCTCTGAGGTGAACTCTTTCAACGACCTCGTGCAGAAGTTCCCGCACTTTCAAGACGAGTGGCTCCGCGACGAAAAGAACGAACGCTGGGTTCCCAAAGCCTACAAAGGGCGACCTTTCCATGTCTTTGAAACGGGCGGCACGACGGGTATGCCCAAACAGCGTATCGGATGGGAAGACCATCTGCGCGACTACGAGGAGTTTGGGGAGTTTCTGGACGAGAAATACTTCCCCAAAGGCGCGAACTGGCTCATGCTGGGACCAACAGGACCTCGCCGCCTCCGCGTCGCGATAGAGCATCTCGCAAACATACGCGGAGGCAGTTGTTACCATATAGACCTCGACCCGCGTTGGGTGAAGCGGCTCATCGCCGATGGGCAGTACGACATGGCGAACAAGTACAAAGAACACGTTGTTGAGCAGGGCGCAACTCTGATGAAGAACCGCGACATCACCTGCCTCTTCACCACGCCGAAACTACTGGAAGCCCTCGACGAAAAGATAACAGTCGCCGATTCTGGCATAAAAGGCGTGTTTTGCGGAGGAACGCAGATGACCCCGCAGATGGTTCGTTTTCTTGTAGAAGAGGTGTTGAGCGAAGACGCGCAGTTCGTGCCGACCTATGGCAATACGCTCATGGGGCTTGCCTGTAGCCGCCCGCTCACCCCCGAAGACAACTGGAGCGTGACCTACCACGCGCCACAGCCTCGCGCCGTTCTGCGCGTGGTAAATCCCGAAAAGACTTCGGAAGATGTGGGGTATGGCGAGTGGGGGCGAGTGGAGCTCACCACTCTCACGAAAGAGTTCTTCATACCGCGCTTCCTAGAGCGTGACGAAGCCATGCGCCGCCACCCGTTTGGGCGTTGGGCATGGGATGGAGTGGGTGAAGTGCGCCCATTCGGAGCGATGGAGAAGAAAACCATTGAAGGCGTGTACTAATCTGCAATAGCCTCTTGTGTCTGTCAGTGCAACCGACCCCTCTCCTGTTTTCAGGATTGGGGTAGTTCTATTTTGCACTGTTTTTCGCATCTTTCCTATCCTAATCCCCAAAGAGTAGACTATACCTCCTATACGACTCCGCCCCGAATATGGGATAATAGGGGTAGATTTCAAACTAAACCTTCCAAACCCCTTTGGAAGCGCTTTCCGAACACAGCAGGAACGATTTTAATGAGCAAGGGAACCGTAGTCGCCGCCATGAGCGGCGGAGTAGATAGCGCCGTGACCGCCGCTCTCCTCGTGCAGGAGGGCTACGAGGTCATCGGCATCACATTGCAGATTTGGCAAGAACACGCCGAGCAGGGAAAGTATGGCGGGTGCTGTTCGCTAGGCGCGGTGGAGGACGCTCGTCGCGCTTCGCACAAAATCGGCATCCCACACTACGTCTTGAATTTTCGCGACTACTTCTCCGATAAAGTGATAGACCACTTTGTGAAGGAGTACAGTAGGGGGCGCACTCCCAACCCCTGTGTTGAGTGCAACCGTAGCGTGAAGTTCGATGAGCTGTTGCGCCATGCCGAGAACTTAGGCGCGGACTATCTGGCTACAGGACACTACGCCCGAATCCGCTACAACGAAGCCACAGGGCGACACGAACTCTTACGCGCCCTCGACGACGCGAAAGACCAGTCCTACGCGCTCTACACGCTCACACAAGAGCAACTCTCGCATACGCTTATGCCGCTAGGGCATCTCAGTAGCAAGCGGGAGACCCGCCGAATCGCGAACGAACTGGGGCTTTCTATCGCCAATAAGCCCGACTCGCAGGAGATATGCTTCGTGCCAAAGGAGGGTTATATCCCCTTCCTCAAAGAGAAGGCTCCCCACGTCGCCTGCCCCGGCGACCTTGTAGACACTAGCGGCAAAACGCTAGGGCGACACGAAGGCATCGCTTTCTACACCATCGGGCAGCGTAAGCGGCTTCCCGCCAGCGCAACAGGCGCTCTCTACGTTGTCTCTATAGACCCCGATTCCAATACAGTGGTTGTAGGAAACGATAGCGACCTCTTCGCGAAGGGGCTTGTCGCGGATAACTGCAACTGGATTTCGATACCCGGTATAGAGCGTTCCGCGCCCCCCCTTGCAGTGCAGGGGAAGATACGTTATAATGGAACAGCCGCCCCCGGATGGCTCTCCGCAGGGGAAGAGAGCGATACCATTGAACTGCGCTTCGACACGGCGCAACGCGCCGTGACCCCCGGTCAGTCGGCGGTTATCTATGGCGGCGAGGGCGAAGAGCATGGTCAGGTGGTGATAGGCGGCGCAACGATTCAGCGTGAGATACGAGACTAGACATGACGCAGGTCTCCCCGCTCATTCTGCAAGCCCGCGCCGCTGGCGAACGCGCCTACTGCCCCTACTCCGACTTCCACGTCGGCGCGGCGGTAGAGACCGACATCGGGATATTTGAGGGTTGTAATGTCGAAAATGCGAGTTACAGCTTGACAATTTGCGCCGAGCGAGTGGCGCTTTTTCACGCTATAGCGCACGGGGCGAAGCAGTTTCTAAGGCTTGCGGTCTCCTGCGTCTCCGCGCTAGAGACCGACCCGCCGGAGAGCAGAACGCCGTGCGGCGCGTGTCGGCAGGTGATAGCGGAACTCCTGCCGCCGAACGCACTCGTAGAGATTGACGGAGTAGGAGTTTGGCGCGTAGAGGAACTTTTGCCGCTCGCATTTCGTATACCCAGAGAGCCTACGCCTAACTCAGAAACGGAATCCTAAAAATGGGACAAGTGATAAACGCGCTTTTGATAGCCTTAATATTAGCGGGAATTTTCGCAGTTATTCGGTTAATTCAGGTGATGAGGAGACTGGAAACGACCCTAGAATCCACGCAAGCGGATGTCAACAAAACACTGACGCAACTAAATAGCGTCGCCGCCTCCACGCAAAAACTGATGGAGCAGGAGTTGACCCCAACCCTTCAAGTGGCGCGTCAGACCTTAGAGAATGTACAGGTCACCACACGCGCCCTTGCAGATGTCACCCAGTCCGCCCAGCGCGTTACAAAGAAGGTGGAGGGGATGGTGGATACCAGCCGCCTCGTCGCCTCAAGCATGGGCGCGGTAAAAGGGTTATTCGGAGGGCTGAAATCGCTCGTTGCAGGGCGCAAACCCGCCCCTCAACCCGCCAAAAAGGCAGTTCCTCCCAAAGAGGCGGAAACAACGCCCGCGCCCGCAAAAGTTTTGAATTCGAAACAGTAGGAACTAACGTATTGTAGGTAGTAGACGTATAGAAAGGGCATTAAAATGGCGAACAACGAAGAAGATAGAGGCGTACTCCTCAGCGTACTAGCGGGCATCGGGATTGGCGTATTAGTGGGCGCAGTGGCGGGGCTACTTCTCGCTCCCAAATCGGGCGAAGAGACCCGCGACGACCTGAGCAAAACCCTCGGCGACCTGAGCGATAAGGTGACAGAACTTGGGCGCACTGTGGGTACAAAGGTCACTAGCGCAGTAGAGCGCACTCGCGCTCAAGTGGTGCAGAAGCTCGGCGAGCTTCCCCCGGAAGGCGAAGAGAGCGTAGGCTAGTTGATGTCTGAGAGGAACCCGAAAACGAAAATAGGGGGAAGAGAGTCCTCGTCAATAGGCGCGGACTATCTTCTCCCTGCCGACTCTGAAGAGGCGATGGCGAACGTGACCGCCATGTTCCTGCCCCCGCAAGAGGCTGTCAAAGAGAAGGCGCGACTTCTGCCCGTCGCTGTCTACCCTATGGGAATGTCTCGCGTCGGGCTACGCCGCTTCTTCTGGGTGACGCTATTCGGTATTCTCTCCGCCTACTTCTTGGTTCAGGTTCAGGCTATCGTTCCTCCCTTTTTGATTTCTTTCTTTCTCGCCGCGCTGTTTGACCCCATTTTGAGAAAGTTAGGAGAGAAAACAGGACGACCACGTTGGTACAATATCGCCCTTATCTACTTGATGACTATAGCGGTCGTTGTACTTATCATCATCGCTATCGTTCCTAATGCGATGACGCAGTTTCAAGAGTTTAACCTCAACTTCACCACCTATTACGCTAAAGTTCAGAAGATTGCAGACGATTTCATCCATAGCCACTCCGATATACTCAAACGGCTTAATATCCATGAAAACAGCCTGAGCGACTTTCTCACCTCTCAATCGAGTCCCCTTAAAAACGGGCTGGACTCCTTTTTTATTAGCCTGACAGGGCTGGCGAAAAGCCTTTTCGCCCATGCAATATGGTTTATTATTATTCCGATTGCGACGTTCGTGCTGATGCTGGACTACCCGTACCTCCGCGCCCGAATCATCTCGTTCTTTCCTGAAGAGGCTCAGGACGATATAGATACGGTAAGCGGCGAGATAATGGACGTTTTCAGCGACTATATGCGCGGCTTGATGAAGGTCTGCGCCCTCTTCGGGCTAACGGCGTATATCGTCTATACGCTTATCGGAGTGCAGTATGCGCTGGTGCTGGGGCTACTCGCGGGGCTGTTTTACGCCATCCCCTACGTAGGCTCTTTAGCGACCTCTGTCCTCGTCGGGAGCGTCGCATTCTCCATGGAGGCGCACACCTCCCTGCTGCTTTGGCGCGTTCCCGCCAACTCTCTCCCCTTCACTCTCGTCTGCGTAGGACTGATTATTTTTCAGGGCTTAGTCTTCGATAATCTGGTCTACCCGCGTGTGGTAGGCGGGTCGGTGGGACTACATCCTGTGGTGAGTATGTTCGCCATGACCGCTGGCGCGACTCTTCTCGGCTTGCCCGGTATGCTTATCGCGGTTCCCGTCGCGGCTTCCATTCAGGTTATCGTCAAGGCTATGTTCCCGCATTTGAAGGAACCGCCTCCTCCTCGCGCCTCCCAAGATTTAGAACCATCCCTTTAGAAAGGCTTCGCGCACTCGCGAAGTAGTAAATAATGAAAGCCATTGTCAAAACGCAACCCGCGTTTGGGGCAGAGATTTGCGACGTTCCCGAACCCCGGATAACCGCCTCAAATCAGGTGAAGATACGCACTCAAGCCACCTCCATCTGCGGAACCGACTACCACATCTATAGCTGGGACAGGTGGGCGGCGGGGCGCGTGAAGACTCCGCGCATTATGGGGCATGAGTTTGCGGGCGAAATTGTAGAGGTAGGTAGCGATGTCGCCTCGCTGAAGGTGGGCGACTACGTGAGCGGTGAGAGCCACTGGACGTGCGGACGTTGCCCGCAGTGCCTCCGCAATGAGCGTCATGTCTGCGCGAACACGCGCATACTGGGCGTAGATGTGGATGGCTGTTTCGCGCCCTACGTGGTGGTTCCCGAAGCCAGTACGTGGAAGAATGACCTCTCCGTTCCGCCGCACCTCGCCTGTATTCAAGACCCGCTAGGCAACGCTGTGCATACCGCTCTCTCTGGCGAGATTATCGGGCGAACAGTGGCTATCTTGGGGTGTGGGCCCATCGGTATCTTCGCGGTTGCGATTGCAAAGACGGCAGGAGCCTCTGCTATCTTCGCTACAGATACGAAGGACTTTCGCCTCAACCTCGCTATGCAGTTGGGCGCAGATGCGGCACTAAACGTCTTGAATACGGATATAGAGGCTTACATTAAAGAGCGGACGGAGGGTATCGGCGTGGATGTGGTGTTGGAGATGTCGGGCGCGCCCTCCGCCATTCAGCAAGCCATGCGTATCTGTAGATACGGCGGGCGGGTCTCACTGCTCGGTATACCCTCTCAGCCCGTGCAACTGGATATGGCGGAAGACATGATATTTAAGGGCTTGACCATCCACTGCATTGTGGGGCGTAGGCTCTACGAGACTTGGGACACGATGCGCTCTCTGCTCGCCTCCGGGCGGCTGGACATAGAACCCGCGATAACGCACCGCCTCCCGTTTGAAGAGTTCGCTTATGGTATGGAGCTGATGCGGGACGGGCTTTGCGGCAAGGTCGTCTTTGATATGGAGTAGCGTGGGTAATTGTATCTACATCAGATGTAGTTATCGCAACGA
>CAIJLM010000609.1 GCA_903821495.1 uncultured Chthonomonas sp.
ATCTCGGAATGTCGTCGGGAGGCGGCGGATTTTTGGTTCGAGCGGGAAGCGGTTTGGGAGGCGCGGGGTCTACCTTAAACCGCTCCACAAACTGTTGCGGCGTAACAGACCCCTCGTTGATGAGCGTCATAGGCGACCAGCCATTCGGTCCCGCCCCCGTCGCAACGGCGAGCCATACGTCCGCAGTCTCTTTCCGCGAATCGGGGAAGACCCACCTCTCCCCCGCCTCCACACAGGTTCGGCGAAGCGTCTGCCAGTTTTGCAGGGCGGTGTAACGCACAGGAAGATGTCCCTGCTGAACGCGCCACAGGAGGTCGGGGTTGTCTTTCACGGCGCTCTCCGCCTCCTGCCACAGTTTTTCCGCCCTACTCAGTATCGGATACTTGAGGAAGGGCGCGGTAGGCGATGTGTTACAGGTGAGGTATACGCCCTTCGCGGCGGCGGAGAGCAGTTCCAGATAGGCGTAGATAGGTTTGCCCGCCTTCCCGTAGTAGCCGTTCAAGAACTCTTTAATAAGAGCGCGGTCGTCCTGATTCGGGTTCCAAAGGAGTTGCGCGAGGAGCCACGCCCGCAGTTCCGCCATCTCGGCTCCATCCGACTGATACGCGCCCTGCTCGAAGAGACCGCGCACGCCGTGCTTATGGAAAAAGCGCACGTTTTCGCCAAGAACGAACCAGTTTGGGTGCGGCAAGACGTAGTGCGAGAAGTTGGTGGTGTAGTCCCAGATATAGAGGCGGTCGCTCTTTGCGCTCCATGCCCGAATGTCGTCTGCGAAAGCCTTGTTGGTCGGGTCTTCGAGGCTTGCGCCGAAGTTGCACTCAATCGAGCAGAGGCGCACTATCACATTCGGGAGGGGCTTGAGAGTTTTGGGGGCTTTCCGCGTGTACTGATAGGCGAGCGTATCAATCGCGACATTGGGGAATTCGGGTTTAATCTTTTCGGCGATGTAGTTCACGAGGGCGAGCATAGTTCCCGCATGGCTACCCTCAGCGTCATCTATCGCCTTGCACTTATCGCACTCGCAGGGGTTGTACCAGTCGTTCTGCGAGACAGAGAGAATACTCGCTTCCGGCGACTCCCTGAGCGATTGGCGGACGCGCTCCACCATAAAATCGCGCAGTTCCGGGTTGGTGGTACAGAGTTGGGCGCTGTTGTAGGTGCGTTGTCCCTTGATAAGGCTGTACCATTCGGGATGTTTCTGAAAATGCTCTTCAGGGGGAACGAGCGGGTAGAAGGTGTGTACGAATCCCTTATAGCGTATCCCTCCGCCGTGCGATTCGTCGAGATTCGGACGTTGCCCCGTAATCAGATTGCGTACCGCCCAGTCCGCGTTGCCTGTAACGAACCAGTAGGGGTCGCGGGACTCGAAGGCGGGCTGTTCCTGTAGTTTCAAATCGGGCAGAGCGAGGTTCGGGTTTTTCGGGAGTTGGGAAGCCCACGCCGTCCACCAGCGCACGCCGCACTGCTTTGCTAGGAAGCGCATCACTGCGTAGAGGGTTCCGCGAGGTCGTCCTCCCGCCAGCAACAGGCGATTCCCCTCTGTATGGATAATTAGCTCCTCTTGCCCGAATCGCGTCAGGTTAATCGAGGGGAAGCAAGAGGAGGCGACAGCGCCCTGCCCTATCACAATCGCCTTTTCGGGGGCGACGGAGGCTTCTCGGACAGGGAAATCGGCTCCTGTTATCTGCTTGAGGGCTTTGCTGAGTTCATCGGCGGCGCGTTTTTCAGCGAGAGTCGCGCCTGCCTGCGTTATGATAACGTAGTCAGTATGTCCCCGTTTCGCGAGTTGTATCTTCGCCTCTCCTCGGATGGCAAGTAGAGCGAGCGCCAAGAGAACGAGTAGTGTTTTCGTATTCATCTCTTAAATCTCCCTTCCAATACGTCCGCCCTGATAGGTCGCCTGTTCCACCGTCTGCGGCGTGTTCGCGTCCCCGATGACGTAGAGTTCTGCGACGCTATCCCTAAGTTGGCGGGCGATGTCGTTCACGGAGGAGGAGCCTACCGTCGCAACAACGCCCTCAATACCCTCAAAGATTCGCTCTTCGGCTTCCTCATAATTGGGCGAAGCGAATAAGGCTGTTGGTATTTGGCACATCATATCAAACTGAGCAACGGAGAGTTCTATTTGCTCGGCTGTTGGCAGGTGGCGTTTATATTGCTCATCCAGATATAAGATGGCTTCTCTACCTCCCTCTGTTGAACGTATGTCAAATCTATCTAAGAAATGGTGAGCGAGTTCATTACGCTCCTTAACAGATGCTTCAATCTCCTGAGCGAAGGAGGCGCCATCCTGTATATGGAAGTAGAAAGATACTGGTAAATCCTCTAGTCGC
>CAIJLM010000610.1 GCA_903821495.1 uncultured Chthonomonas sp.
CCGCTCGCGGAGAACGCGCTTACGATATCTATTCGCGGCTTCTTAAAGACCGCATTATCTTTTTGGGCGAACCCGTCAGCGACCACCTCGCCAACCTAATTATCGCCGAAATGCTCTTTCTGGAGAAGGAAGACCCCGACGCGGACATTGAACTCTACATCAATAGCCCCGGCGGTAGCGTCGCGGCTGGTCTCGCCATCTACGATGTGATGCAGATAATCAAGTGCGATGTCGCCACGATATGCGTTGGGCTTGCCGCCTCTATGGGGGCGGTTCTCCTGACGGCGGGCGCGGATGGCAAGCGCTACTCTCTCCCCAATGCGCGTATTATGATACACGCCGTCTCTGGGGGCTACCAAGGCGCTGTGCAGGACGCGGAAATCGCATTGAAGGAGATGGTGCGGGCGCACGACACTCTCAACGAGATTATCGCGAAGCACACCAAGCAGCCATTAGATAAAGTGGCGCGAGACATGGATAGGGACTACTTTATGTCGGCGCAAGAGGCGCTTGAGTACCGACTTATTGATAAAATTCCCGAAAAATCGGACAGGTAGTAGCCGATAATAACACACCATTAAGATTCACGGGCGCTAATACGCCCGTGAATATGGACTCAGGGGGAACCAACTTTGCCTAGAGAGTTCGATAAGAACGATAGCCGTTGCCTTCTCTGCGGGAAAACGCGAGACCAAGTCAAAAAACTGATTATCGGCGTGTATGGCGGGGTCTGCCTCGATTGCGTTGACCTGTGCAACGAGATAATACGTAGCGACCCAGATATGGAGGGGCAAACTGCGTTGCCGTCTCCCGGAAGCGTTCCCAAGCCGAAAGAGATATTTCGCTTCTTGAGCCAGTATGTGGTAGGGCAGGAACGCGCAAAGCGTTCTCTCGCCGTCGCCGTATACAACCACTATAAGCGTATCGGAGTGATGGCTGGCGATGTCGAACTACAGAAGAGCAATATCCTTCTACTGGGCCCCACTGGCTCTGGTAAAACGCTTCTCGCTCAGACTCTCGCCCGAATGTTGAATGTACCCTTCGCTATCGCAGACGCGACCACCCTAACCGAAGCGGGTTACGTAGGCGAAGATGTAGAGAATATCCTCCTCAAACTCTTGCAGTCGGCGGAGAGCATGAATCCGGGCGCGAACCTCGACCAGGTGGTGAAGAGCGCTCAACGCGGTATTATCTATATTGACGAGATTGACAAAATCTCGCGCAAGGGCGAGAACGCCTCCATAACCCGCGACGTAAGCGGCGAAGGCGTTCAGCAGGCGCTACTCAAGATACTGGAAGGCTCCGTCGCCAATGTGCCGCCACAGGGCGGACGCAAGCATCCTCAGCAGGAGTATATTCAGGTAGATACTTCGAGTATTCTCTTTATCTGCGCGGGAGCCTTTGAGGGCTTGACGGAGATAGTGGAACGGCGCATTCATCATCGCTCTATGGGCATTCGGGCGAACGTTGGCTCGAAAGAGGAGCGCGAGGTTCAGAAGAGCGCTATCCTACAGCACGTCGCGCCGGAAGACCTGCTCAAATTCGGGCTGATACCAGAGTTTATAGGGCGCTTGCCCGTCGTCGCTACCCTCGACCCGCTGGACGAAGAGGCGATGGTGAAGATTCTTGTGGAGCCGCGCAACGCGCTGGTGAAGCAGTATAAGCGGTTTTTTGAGTACGACGGCGTGGAGTTGATGTTTGAGGAGGGAGCGGTTCGCGCTATCGCGCAAGAAGCCATTAAGCGTAGCACAGGGGCGCGCGCCCTCCGCACCATCATCGAAGAGGTGATGCTGAACATCATGTACGAGATTCCATCATCAACCGATATTAAGCGCGTCGTGATTGAGGAGCGAACCGTCCGCGAACGCATTGAGCCTAGGGTCATTACGGCGGCGGAGTTACGACAAGCGTCGTAGTCTGTCTTCCGTTTTCAGCGAAGCCTCTCTCCCAATTCGGGAGAGGGGCTTCGTGTTTTATATCTACAGAGAGAAAATCCACTTCACGCGGAACTGGTTCTGGAAGGTGAGCGCGTTCGGGTCTCCCAGAATAACGTAACTCTCAACGCCCTTCGCGCCGGAGTTACGATAGGAGAGGTACCAGTTCGTGTTCCCGCCCTGCACAACCACGCGCCCGCCAATGGAGCGGGTAGGCGATAGGTTGTAACTCATGCTCAGAATGTGCTGGTGTTGCACTCCGGTCAAGTTCTGGACAGAGCCGTTATAGGTGATGTCCAGATTACGGAAAATCCGCGTACTGAACTGCGGTCCCAAAATGGTGGCGGGTTTGTCCCCAAGTTTGCCCGTCTTCAATACAAACCCGTACTGGCGGAAGCGGTTGGAGACGTTCGCAAAAATCCCAATATTGATCGTCGAGTCCGCCTGCCCGTCAAAGACGTAGGAGCTAGCCCCAAAGTTGATAGCCCAGTCTTTTCGCGCCTCAAGGTATCCGCCTATCTCCGCGCCGCGAGCGAAGAGGGGACCCTCCGTGTGCCAGACGTGAACCAGCCCGCCCCCGATGTTCACGCGGCGAAAGAACCCCTTGCGCCACTGATTGTTATAGTTCGAGACTAGGATGGGCCCCCGATAGTCCGGTAAAAACACCAAGCCATCGGCGGCGCGAAAAATAGGAGAGATATCGTTATAGGTCAACTCCGTGCGGACAAGTTTGTCCGAATAGACGAGTTGAATGTGCTTCGCGTCGCCGCCCGAGTCTTTGCCGCTAGTCAAGGCGAGGTCGGTATCAACGCGCAACTTGCCCCAGCGCGTACTCTGGTTGATAACCCCCACCGTGTTGTTATCGTCGTTCGCGCTCTTCTGAACAAGCATAAGTCCCGCCGAAGAGGTATCCGAAAACTGATGACGATAACTCGCCGCTGTGTCGTTGCGACTAGCGAAACTCACCGTATTCATCAGCCCAAAACTGTCTTTCGGCGAGAGTTTACCATAGACTTTCGTGCCTAAATCGAACTGCGGTATCTGTTGCGAATAGAAGTAGAGCGCCGCGACATTGTTGCCATCGTTGCCAAAATAGTCGCTACCTTCAAGAAAGAAGGGGCGATGCTCTGGAACGAAGAGCGCGAAACGTTGGAACTGTGCGCTAGCAATCGCGCCTTCTACGGTTCCTAAGTCGGGATTGATGGAGGCGACCGCTGTCAGGTCTGGCTTAGGCGTATAGCGAATATCCGCGCCGCTATGAAGAGAGAACCTGCCGTCTAACACGCCCGGCAGTAGGTAGGGCAGTACGGAGAGTTTCGGCTTGAAACTGCCTGTAGGCGGTTGAACGCCCTCCCATAGCCCGTCGCGCTCAAAGAAGTATTGAGAGGTCAGGTTACTCCAGATAGACATGGTGTGGGTTCGGCTCTGGTAGCGGGCGAAGTTTAGGCTCATACTCGCCGCCTGCTTGCCAGAGGGGTAGCTCAGGCTCGCCCAGGGGATACGCATCTCCGCTGTCCAGCCCTTCGCGCTCTTCTTGACCATGCCCTCCCAGTCGCCGCGCCATTCGAGTTTATTGCCGCGCCCTCCCGCCAATCGCACAGAGCGCGTTCCGATAGCGTTCAGCGAGAAGAGAGTGCGTTCGTCTGACCTGTGGTGCTGAAAGGGGTCGAAAGAGACATCCACGCTGTCTTCGGAACGCGGGTCGAACTCGTTATTGGCGAACTTATAGTCGCGTATCGTCTCTCTCGCGACGATTTTGTCGGGTTGCGTGTCTATCATCTCAAAGCCGACATAGATATTCTTATCGTCGTAGAGAAGATAGACTTTCGTCTGTTCCTCCATAAGACTGCCGCTCTGAATATCTACAAACTTGTCTGCGATGGGCGCGGTCTTCCAGATGGGGTCGGAAAGGTCGCCGCGCAGTGTCGGCGGAGCGGACGTTTTGAAGGCTGTCAGCGTTCTTGAGTAGGGTCTCGCCCTATCGCAGTAGGCGTTTACCGTCAAAAGAAGCAGGGCAAGGCTAAATATGAAGCGTCGTTTCAATCTCAATCTCCAGTGTAGGGTGTCTGTGTTTCGGTAACGCGAACAGGGCGAGTGTTAGTGAGGAGGCTTACTCTGTCGTTTCTCGCCCGCCTTGTAGTAAGACGCGCCACAGGTCAGTGTTGTTGGCGACGCTCTTTCTCTCTTCGTAGTTTCTACGGGCATTATATACGAAGGGTTTCGTAATTACAAGGGCTATGTACGAAAAATATCGTACATAGCCTTTTTTTAGCGCTTACCGATTTAGCAGGACGCGAATCGCCTCTTCGCAGTAGGCCTTGCAATCTCCTGCGCCGCCTTATAACGAATGTCCTCGTTCTCCAGCAGAGGCTTGAGTTCCGACAGAGGGCGCGTGTTTTTTGTTTCCATGTTGCGTCCTTTCCGTCCTCCGCTTCTAAAAAGAGGAGGCTTCCCCCTCTTTGTCGAATGGTATAAGCAGTACGCTCAGTCTACTTCGCCCTTCAAAGGAGAATCTCGCTTGAAACTCGCCGCCTTCCCCAAATGTTTTATGGACGACCTCTGCGTTCATCGCACCATGACCGTTTTCGACTGGATAGCCCTCGCTGAAAAAGAACTCAAGTCCGCAGGAGTCACTGGGCTTGAGATGTACAGCGGCTACTTCGAGAGCTTTGAACCCGACTATCTCGCCAGCGTGAAGCAGGCGCTAAACGACGCGGGCTTTGAGATGCCCATGCTCTGCGTCTCTCCCGACTTCACGCACCCCGACTCCGCCTTCCGCCAAGCCGAAATCGAAAAAGAGAGACGGATGATAGACCTCTCCGCGTCGTTGGGAGGGAGTACGTGCCGCGTGCTTTCTGGTCAGCGCCGCCCCGAAGTCAGCCGGGAGGACGGAGTGCGGTGGGTGGTGGAGTCGATTCAAGAGTTACTTCCGTATGCCGAGTCGAAGGGGATTATCCTGACGATGGAGAACCATTTCAAGGACAACTACTGGGACTACCCGGAGTTCGCGCAGATGATGGATATTTTTTGCGAGATAGTGGGACAGATAGATAGCCCTTGGTTCGGGGTGAACTACGACCCCTCGAACACGCTTCTCGCGAACGAAGACCCGATTGAACTCCTGCGCCGCGTTGCGCCCAAAGTCGTGACGATGCACGCCTCAGACCGCCGTCCGCGCCCCGGCGTGGAGATTGGACCCGAAGGTATTACAGACTACAGTCAACTGATTCATGGCGAGATAGGCACAGGTATCAACGACTTCGACCTGATGTTCGAGATTCTGCGCGGAGCGGGCTTTGATGGCTGGGTATCTATTGAGGACGGAGTGAACGGTATCGACGAACTACGGCGCTCCGCCGTGTACCTTGCCAAGAAGATGGGGATATAGAGGACGTTTAGGGTGGCGGGAGCGCGTTATCTGCGCCCACCTCTTCCTGTCTTTTGCCCATCCCTCTCCGTTTCAGAGAGGGATGGCGAGAGGCGAATGCGCCTCGAAAAACTACGAAACAGAAACCCCGTAAAAATTTGAGGGTAAACCTCGTTTTTTTACGGGGTTTACCCTCAAGCCCCTAACGCTATACGCCGACAATATAGGTGATTCGAGTTCACCTTCCTTCCTTGGGCGACAGGGCGAAAGTCTTCCTGTCGCTTTTTTTTGTCTGTTTTTAGCGGTAGTTCGCGAACTCCACATCAAAAGGCAAGTCCATTCCTTTCAGAAGGCGCTGAACGGCTTGCAGGGAGTCTTTCTCTTTCGCCGATACCCGCAACTCTTCGCCCTGTATCTGAGTCTGCACTTTGAGACCTGCGGCTTTAATCTCCTTCACCAGTTTTTTCGCCTCGTCCGTAGGTATGCCCTGTTTGAGGGTGATCACCTGCCGCACCGTGCCTCCCGAAGCCGACTCGATTTTGCCATACTCCAACGCTTTGAGCGAAAGGGAGCGCTTGGCGAAGCGGGCGCGAACAATGTCCTTCACAGTTTCGAGATGCCACTCGTCGTCGGATATCACCTTTATCTCGTTTCCGTCTAGGGTTACTTGCGTCTTTGTCTGGCGGAAATCGTAGCGGGTCTCAATCTCACGCAACGCAAGGTCGATTGCGTTTTTCACCTCTGTCAACTCGATTTTCGAGACAACATCAAACGAAAATTCGGTAGCCATTTTTCTCCTTCTATTCTCCCAAACGCTCTTTACAACTCTTGAGCAGACTCTCCACCGCCATTTGAAGCGAGGTGAGCGCGTCCTCAATCTGCCTTACTTCCGCCGCGCTCTTCTGGTTCAGGGAGATTCCCGATAGCGAAGGCAGGAAGCCGATAATCTGCTGGGCGTGGGCGGAGGGCGTTGGCGCGCCCGACGCAACCTCTTGCGCCAAAATCGGGTCGGGGTCGTCCGCGAAGAAGTCGGCGAGATGGTCGGTAGGGCTTTGTAGCATCTCTTCGGCGCGTTCTGGCTTTTTGCGGAGGGCTTTTACCAGCTTGCCCGTCTGGTCTCCGGTAAGGCGGTCTCCCTTTATCTTCTCTACCACTGCCGATTGTAGCTCAGGCTCTTCGTTGAGTTGCTTCAAAAAGCGGGCGTGTTTTTCGGTGAGTTGCCCTTCGGCGGGGCGGTTGGGCGTAGAGATAACCGCCTCCCCAATCTCTTCGGGTAGCTCTAGCAGGTCGAGGGAGTAGCCTACCTGTCGCTCGGAAAGCCCCAAGCGTCGCGCTACTTCGCGGTTGGTAAGGGTGAGCGCCTGCTTTACGTAGTGGATAGCGCGCGCTTTTTCTACGGGTTGTAGGTCTTCGCGTTGCAGGTTTTCGATAAGTTGCTGGGTCAGCCGCTCATCTGCGGCGACCTCCGACACAATACAGGGGATGTGTTGGAGTTTCGCGGTTTGCGCGGCTCGCCACCGCCTTTCACCCGTTACAATGGTATAGCGGTTAGCGCCAGAGGCGGTTACGGTGATGGGGTTCAAGACTCCATGCTGGCGAATACTGTCGGCAAGCCCTTGCAGGCTCTCCTCATTAAGTTGCTTACGCGGTTGGGTTGGGTCTACCGCAATGCGATCTAGGGGGATGTTTTGGATGTTCACAGAGCAATTAGCCTCCGAAAGCGTTCATGGGATTGTAGTGCGGATAATAGACATACATCTGCTGATTGATTATAGAATACAAGCGCGAACTTGTCAACGGAAGAGGGGTAAGAGTTTACTCATTTGGGAATTAACCGCGAAAAGCGCGAAAAAGCGCGAAAAAAATGCACACAATCCCCAAACTTGGAACCAATCGCACAGGTTTCTAATCTCAAACCACGAGATATGCTCTCCTTATCTTAACAAGCCTGCCACAGGAACCTGACCAACTTACAGGATAAGTCCTTCTCCCGAATCGGGAGAGGGATGCCCGCAGGGCAGGGTGAGGGCTAGGAGAGGTTGCGCGGGTTATGTGAAGAGCCGCAGCCCTGAACTCTTACTCCTTCTCGCCGCCTACATCCTTTGAAGACTGGGCGGAACGTCCATGCGTCCAAACACCGCCATCATGGCAATCAGGGCAACGCGCAGTAGCGTAAACGTCACGAAAAATGCAAAAAAAGCGTAGATGAGCGCGTAAAGAGGAGGGTTCTTCCGCAGGTAGAAGAGGAAGAACCCGACGTAGATACAGAGGGCGATGCGTTTAATAGCGCGTTTCGCCCTCGCTTCACTGAATTTACGCTTGGCTATTTCCATGAAGACCGGCTAGCCTCTCTCGTGCGCCTTATGGGGCGAAATCAGTTGTCCGGCGTCTCCTCTCCCAAAATATGCCGCGCCGTAAACATCTGCCCCGTATGATAGGCGATGTGAAACGCCGCGTACTTTAAACTGGCGCGATACGTGAAGTACTCAGGCTGTCCCGGGGGAACGCTGTCTAAATCGGGGTTCAACGCCTTAAAATGCGCTATCGACTCGTTATGCACCCTCAGCAGTTCGCTACAGACCTGTTCAGCAGTCATCGCCAATAACTCCTCCGTAGGCGGAGCCTCTAGCGGGTAGTACCGGAAGCGGTGGTCTAATAGAACGCTGTTCACCTGGAACTTTACCTTGTCAGTCTCGTCATTCCCGCCATCGCCCGCGAACCGCATCGACTCCCAGTAGGCGATATGCCCCGCCAACTCCCCCACAGAGAGAAGACCCTCCGCAGGGCGTTTCCAAACGTTCTCGTCCGCCAATCCCTCAAACGCGAACTTCACCTCAAAATAGCCCTCCTCCAAAGCCTCTAAGTAAACCTCAAGCATCTGTCGCCTCTCCTTTATCTACTCCTGTAAAAATACGAACACGCCTTTCTTATTTGAGACAACCACATCCATCTTACCGTCCTTGTTCACATCGGCGGTTGTCACCTGCGTACCCACGCCCGAATCGGTATCGATGAGGTGGCGAACCCACTCCACTTTGCCGTTCACACGCTTATACCGTATTTGCGGTGCCGGATGTTACATTGCCGGCCAAGGTAACTGTATTTAAATCTGAAATATATGCATTGTAAACATATGATTTAGTGGTCGTACCTGTAC
>CAIJLM010000611.1 GCA_903821495.1 uncultured Chthonomonas sp.
CCTACACGACGCTCTTCCGATCTATACCTAAAACTAAACCATAGACAGGCGACAAAGCAGAGTTTTCCTCGCATACTGACAGGGTGTGTATAACGACTCTGTAACGCCCTTTTATATCCTAACAGGGGCGTATTTTCGAGGAGAGAACCATGTTTAACCAAACTGCTAACGCCCCGCAGAACGCAAGCCCTGGCGGTATCGGCGAGGGTAGCGCTGTTTCGATGCTAATTCCCATCGAAACCTTAGTGCGCGATGTTATCGGAATCGTCATTGGCGCGATTGCCATCGGCGCAACAGTCATCGGCGTAAATAGCGTTTTGAAGGGCGACCCAGACCTCTGGATAGGTATAAAACGGTGGCGTAAATGGCGTAAAACCCCTTCCCCGCCTCAAAAACGACTAACGACTCCTCTACCATCTGGAGAGGCGCTCGAAGGAACGATAGATTTGGCTCAACAAGACAACGCTAAAAAGTCGGAGGGGTCGAGAAAATGATGACAACTCTACAGTCTGAAACCATCACGCGCCAGCGCCTTATTGAGTTATTGAACGAGGATCTATCCCGCGAGTACCAAGCCATCATCGCCTATATCACCTACTCGCAAGTAATCAAGGGCGCCCAGTATATGCACATCGCTACGGAGCTTCAGATACACGCAGGGGAAGAACTCGCGCACGCCCTGACTATCGCGGGGCAGATAGACTATCTGAGAGGAACGCCGACCGTAATTCCCTTGCCAGTGAAGACATCCGAGAACGCTGATGAGATGTTGCGTTTCGACCTCGACAATGAGAATGTGACTATCGCGAACTATCGCGTTCGGGTTCGCCAATGCGAGGCGCTTGGCGAGTTCGCTGTCGCTGAAAACATCCGCAAGATACTCGTTCAGGAGCAGGAACACCTTATCGAACTGGCATCCGCTTTAGGGATAGAGACTCCTGACATCGCGACCCTGTAATGAACTATCGCCATCTTGTTGGAGCCGCCCCTTCTCGAAACGAGAAGGGGCGATTGGTTTGGTCACGCCTCCCAGCGAAGCCAACGCCTACACAGACCCCGCCATCTCCCGCTCCGCCCACGAAGGCGTGCCCCGCGTTATAGGACAAGGGCGAAACCGTGATTGTCGCCGTAACGTATAATCATCGAACTACTCCATAACAGAGGCGAAGATGAAACGATTATCTATAGTTGGCGGTTTAGTCGGGGGTTTCCTGCTGTTTCCGGCTCTTATCTGCGCCAAGCAGGAAGACGACCCGCTCTGGGTGAAACGCCTTGCGGTGGCGAAGGTGCTTGCGAAGAGAGAGGGCTTTCCGCTCTCGCTTTCCGAACTGCCAAAGCGCAACGTTCCAGACGCGGATAACGCGGCGACGTATCTCTCCCAACTCCACGACATGAAACGGAAGAAGCCGCTTTCAGATACGGAGAGTTGTTATTTAGAGGGGGTTGCGTTTAATATAGCCAAAGCGACTCCAGAGCAACAGGGACAAGCGATGCGAGCGTTCGCGAACCGAAAGGACATCGCTGACCTTGTCGAGAAGATTGTCGCGTGCAAAAACTACTATAGCCCTATCAGGTTGAAACTGAGCAAGATAACTTTTCAATCCGCTCCGGTTTTTCCGTACCCCGCTTATCCTGTGGATATAATGAGTGAATTGAGTTTCGTGTCTCATTATTTCCGCACTAAGACTCTGCACTCCTTGCGCGAGAGGCGACTCCAGGAGGCGTTTGAGAGCATACGTAAAGGGTTTCGACTGGCGCGTGTCATCGCGCCAGCCTATCGGAGTAATGAGATATTGAACGCTATGTTTACAGAGTCCGACGCATGGCGCGGCTTGGAGACAATATTGCAATTCGCAGGGGAGGCATCCGGAGTTGCTCATGCGGTCGCCAATACTATTAAACAAGAGGGTCTAACGACCACTTTTGCGCGAACGCTACTGTTCGAAATAGCGACGAGTATGGATATGATGGAATTGGGGCGACGCAACCAAGAAGCCTTAAAAGGGCTAAAGTCTTTGGTAATGAGCGAAAAACTGGACTTCGCCGCCTACCACTACCCAACCAACCCTGCACAAGCGGCTACCCGCTTCATTAATGCCAACGAAACCAATTTAATTCTGAAAACCGCCCTAATAAAGCGAACAATATCCGCTCCATACTACCAGAAACTGCCAGCGGCGTTCCCGCCAGAACTAGATTTTGTCAAGGGAGTCTATTCCAAAAAACCGGATGTTTGTATTGCGGAGGACTGTCTATCCGTATGGCATATTTATCGCCGACTGTTCGCAAAGCACACCGTACAGAGAGCCGTTCTCCTGACGGGAGCGCACGTTCTCGCGTGGAAAGTCAAGCATGGCGCGTTTCCCGCTTCCCTGAAGGAAGTTGTTTCCAGCGTTCCGCTCGACCCATTCGACGGCAAGCCTCTCCGCTATCGCAAAGAGGGCGCGGGCTATGTGGTCTATAGCGTAGGCGAAACGGGAAAGTACGACGGGCGCGTTTTTGAGAAAGGCAGAGGGAGGGAGAGCGTATTCCGCTACCCTGCGCCACCCCAGAAACCGTAACCTATGACGACGAAGCAACGCCCGAAAGCCCGACGAATCCTCGTTCAAGAGTGGCGCGACATCCTCTTTATGCACTGGACAGTCC
>CAIJLM010000612.1 GCA_903821495.1 uncultured Chthonomonas sp.
ATACCTAGCACCATTATCTGTTTGTCGCGGTTATAGTTGGCGGGGGCGGGAATGAAGAGGGTTCCGTCGGGGGTTGTCCAGCCTTCGGGAATGCGCTTCGCTTGGTCAAGGAGCTTCAGCGACTGTTGCGCGGTCTCCTCAATATCTCGCGTTATCGCGTCTACGTAGGGCTTCATCAGCCCGCGCACTACGAGACAGCCGTGTTCGAGGTATATCTCGGCGGTGCGTTTAATGTCTATGTTTTCTGCAAAAAGTTCGATTTCCGCCACGTTGAGTGTGGAGGGCGAGTGGTTCATAGTAGTTACTCCCGTTTGAAGTCGCCGCTCTTGCCGCCCGACTTCTCTTCAAGCCGAATATCGGTGATGACGGCGGCGCGGTCTACCGCCTTCACCATGTCGTAAATAGTCAGGGCGGCGACGGAGACCGCCGTCAACGCCTCCATCTCCACTCCCGTTTTGCCCGTCACGCCGACTGTCGCCGTTATCTCAACCCCTGTCTCTACGATAACGAAATCGAGGCTGACCTTTGTGATGGGGAGGGGGTGGCAGAGCGGTATAAGTTCGCTAGTCCTCTTCGCCGCCATGATGCCCGCTACCCGCGCAACCGCGATAACATCCCCTTTCGGCACGGCGTTGTCACGCAATAGTTGCACGGTTGCGGGGGCGAGTAGCACACGCCCTGAAGCCACCGCAATACGCGCGGTCTCCGCCTTCGCCGCGACATCTACCATTCGCGCCCTGCCCTGTTCGTCGAGGTGGGTGAGTTCGCTCATTTAGCCCTCCTTCAAAACTGTCTCGCTAATTTTGGATTTTATAGTATAGCGCTGAATTGGGGCGAATAAGCGTAGGGGTAAGCCAGGGCGAACGCATCATAATTCGGCATTATCGCGATACAGTCAATTTTTGTGGTGTCCAAATTAGTCGCGTTTGCTTGTGCTTCTGGTTTCAGGTATAACATTCTCATCTCATGTTAGGGGTGTATCTATGTTAGCCCTATTGTCTCACTTTTCCGCTCTAGAAGACCCTCGCGTTCCTCGCACTCGTCTTCACTCTCTTCCCAGCATTCTTGGCATCGCCCTTTGCGCGGTGATATGCGGCGCGGAGGGTTGGGTGGAGATGGAATCCTACGGTAATGCCAAGCGCGAATGGTTAGAGCAGTGGCTGGATTTGCCGAACGGCATCCCCAGCCATGATACCTTCGCCCGTGTGTTCGCACACTTAGACCCGCGCACTCTGGGAACCTGTTTACAAGCCGTGACCCAGTTGTTGGTAGATGGGTTAGAGAAGCAGATAGCGATAGACGGCAAATATCTTCGCGGCTCTTTCGATACGGCAACCGAACGGCGTCCCCTCGTAATGCTGAACGCCTGGGCGAGTTCTCAACGCCTCGTACTCGCTTCGGTTCCGGTGGATTTGAAGTCGAATGAGATTAAGGCGGTTCCAGAACTACTCGCTATGATAGAGATAAGCGGCTGTGTCGTCACTCTGGATGCGATGGGATGCCAGACGGCTATCGCCTCTCAAATTATCGCGCAGGGAGGGGATTACGTTCTGGCTCTCAAAGGGAACCAGGAGAGTATCCATACCGACGCCGCTCTTTTTTTTGACCACGCTCTCCAGACCCAATGGGAAGAGATACCCCATCTGGAGCATAATGAGGATACGTTGGAACGGGGACGCAGGGTGAAGAAGCGTTGCCACGTAGTCGACCTCGCAGACTTGAAAGGTCTCTGGGACGATGTTCCGAAAAAGTGGATAGGGCTTCGTAGCCTTGTGCGTCTGGAGAGCGAAAGGACGCAGGGTGAGAAGACGACAAAAGAGGTGCGCTACTACCTCAGCAGTCTGTCGGGCGACTCTCCCAAAGTCCTACGCGCTATCCGAAGGCATTGGGGCGTCGAGAATAGCCTCCATTGGGTACTGGATGTTGCGTTTGATGAAGACGACTGTAGAATAAGAAAAGACCACGCGCCCGCAAACCTGTCGCTCATAAGACATATCGCCCTCAATTTGCTTAGGAGGGAGAAGACCTGTAAGAACGGAATTAAGGTCAAAAGAACGAAGGCGGGATGGGATGACAAATATCTTCGTAAAGTTATTGAGAGCTGTTCACAAATTTAGATGCGTTTGCCCTGCACCAATGTGTATATGAGGTGTTCCTGTCCATGGATTTGCAGGCGAATGTGCGCCTGCAAGATCTTCCGGCAAAGCACGAATGTCCATACCATAACTACGCGCCTCCTGTACAATGGCATCGGCTTCATCGCTAGTAAGCACGGTTCGCGCCTTCTGAATTTGTTGCATCCAAGCAGCAAATTTGTTAGGATCGCCAGGCGTAGCCCAAGGTGGACGTAAACAGTCATTATGCACCCACGCGCCCGTCTTGCCTACGAAATAGGTGTGCGTTCCCTCCACCTCGAAGTTGTAGTATGATGACCCCAAGAATTCGGACAGTGGTTTAAGGTGGTCTGTTGTGTCAAAATAAACCTGAGAAGGAGACACTTATGTCGACACAACGTACCCGCTACTCCGCCGATTTGAAGGCGAAACTGGTTCTGGAAGTCCTCAAAGGCAATCGGACACTCGCTGAAATCGCCAGCGAAGCGAAAGTGCATCCCAACCTGCTGATGCAGTGGAAACGGCAACTCATGGACGGTCTTCCCTCCGTCTTCGCCGACAAACGGGTGAAAGACAACAAAGAACAGGAAGCTCTCACCGACCAACTGTACCAGCAGATAGGGCAACTCAAAGTCGAACTGGATTGGCTTAAAAAAAAGTCAGGACGCCTCAGTTGACGCTCTGCGTCAGCGGGTCGAACAGGGACATCCTTCGATTTCCATTTCGCGCCAGTGCGAACTGCTGGGTCTGTCTCGTTCTGGTTTCTATTACGAACCTAAAGGCGAGAACGAACTCAATCTGCTACTGATGCGCTGGATAGACATGGAGTACACCGCGCATCCGTTCTTCGGCTATCGCAAAATGGCGCGACGGCTACGTGACGCAGGATACCTCGTCAACAAGAAGCGCATACAGCGTTTGATGCAGGTCATGGGACTGGAGGCGATGGTTCCGCATCCAAACACCAGTCGTCCCGCCCCGCAGAACCCTGTCTATCCGTATCTTTTGCGCGGCGTTGAGATAGCGCGTGTCAACCAGGTTTGGAGTTGCGACATTACCTATATTCCGATGCCAAAGGGCTTTGTCTATCTGTTCGCCGTTATAGACTGGTATAGCCGCTATGTTCTGGCATGGGAACTCTCCAACACTCTGGACACGGCTTTCTGTTTAGACGGATTGGAGCGAGCGTTCGCTTACGGGCGTCCCGAGATATTCAACACCGACCAGGGGAGCCAGTTCACCAGTCGCGATTTCACAGGGCGCATTCTGTCTTCGGGCGCGGCTCTGTCGATGGATGGTCGTGGACGGGCTCTGGACAACATCTTTGTCGAGCGTCTCTGGCGGACGGTCAAATACGAAGACATCTATTTGAAGGGGTATGAGACCCCGCGGGAAGTTTACGGCGGCTTGTCGGAATACTTCCCCTTCTACAACCAGGAGCGTCCCCACCAGGCGCTCGATTACAAGCCCCCTGCCGCTCTCTATTTACCGTAGCGAAGCAGGAAACTTTGCGGGCGCTCGCCGCCCCGCACCCAGGCAGCGCGTTCCTCCATTTGAATAAGGAGGTTGCGCGAACACGACCAAAACCGACACGCAGACCACCTTAAACAAGGCAAAAAATTGTCTTGACAAATGGGGTCACTATGGACAAATGAGATTTAGCGTCGGTTTTTGGGGCGCGTTTCGGGGCTGTCAGGGGGCATTCCCAATCTCAATGCAGAGGATTAGGAGGCTTTCGCTAACGATTCTTCGCGTTCTCGCGTTTCAATACAGCCACGAAGCATATA
>CAIJLM010000613.1 GCA_903821495.1 uncultured Chthonomonas sp.
ACCCCTGCCCCTTCTCCCAATTCTGGGAGAAGGGGTGAATGCACGGGTAGTGGTTTGAGATTGGGAAGTTTGGCGCGTTCTTCTAGGGTGGTTTGCAGTGTGCATTTTTTTCGCGCCTTTTCGCGTTTTTCGCGGTTAACTCCCAAAAGAGTGAACTCTTACCGCGCTATTCGTTCGGAAAGGAAGGGGTACAATAGGTCATGGGTTCCGAATAGGAAGAAGAGAAAGCGATTTTAAGGACGCTACACTAAGGAGTACGCCATGTTCGTTGTAAACGTTTGGTCAGGCGCGGTTCCGGGCGATTATGGAACGATACCGGAGGAGCATTTCCGCGAACCTTGGTCGGAGGATTCCAAAGGGGTGAAGTGGCTAACGGCGGTGACAAAGCCGACGCTCACAGTCTACCCTGCCCCCAAAAGAAAGAACACGGGAGCCGCCCTGATAATCTGTCCCGGCGGAGGCTACTGGAATTTGGCGTGGGATTTGGAGGGCGAGGAGGTTGCGGCATGGGCGAACTCTCTCGGTATGACTGCGATAATTCTCAAGTATCGGGTTCCGCGTCGTCCGGGGCAACCGGAACCGCTTCCCGCGCCGGGGCCCCTGCTAGACGCGCAGAGAGCGGTGAGCCTTGTGCGAAGCCATGCGGAGGAGTGGGGAGTCGACCCTAAGCGAATCGGTATGATTGGCTTTTCGGCGGGAGCGCACCTGACGGGGACGACAGCGACAAATTTTGACCGCAGGGCTTATCAGCCGAGCGACCCGATTGATAAAATCAGTTGCCGCCCGGATTTCGCGATACTGCTCTATCCCGGCTATCTTGTGACGACACATACGGAGACGCTTGCGCCCTACATTCGGATACCCAAAGAGACCCCGCCGTTTTTTCTGGTTCACGCCAGCGACGATGCCGTCGCGCCTTCGGAAAACAGCGTGGTTATGTATATGGCGCTCAAGCGGGAGGGCGTGTCCGCGGAGTTGCACGTCTACGCGAAAGGAGGGCATGGCTTGGGAGTGCGCCACAGCGAAAAGCCCTGCTCAATGTGGACGGCGCGGTGCGTGGAGTGGCTCAAGGCGCTGGGCGTTCTGCCAAAGTAGAGCTACTCTAGCGTTAGGGTGAGCGTCTTTTTTTCGTGCCGCGCCATGATGACCAGCGTTATCCGCTCGCCCGCTTTCAGGCGGGAGAGGGCTTCGCGTAGCGATTTGACAGTGGGGGTCTCCACGTCGTTCACCTGCACGATAATGGAACCCTCCTCCAAGTCGGAGTTATCGGAGGCGGGAGAGCCTGCGGAGATGGAGCGAATATAGACTCCTTTGAGTTTCGGGGAGACCTTTACGCGGTCTGCGACATCTGGGGTGAGCGGCTGAACATCCAAGCCCAATCGCGCCAAAACGTCCTCGTTACGGCGCGGGCGAGTCATCTCTTCAAGGTCGCCGAGGGTCGCTTTCATCTGAACCCTCTGCCCGTTCCGCATAGCGGTCATTTCGATGATGGTTCCGGGACGTGTGTGGGCTATCGCAGTGCGGAACTCGAAGTCGTTTTTGATACTGCGTTCGTTGAGAGCGACAACTACATCTCCCGGCTTTATGCCAGCGCGAGAGGCGGGAGTCCCGTCCTGCACGGTATCTATGTACGCGCCTCTGCCTACGCTTCCCATGCTTGCAAGGTGAATCGCGGGACTGCTCATCTCCACGCCAAGATAGCCGTAGCGCACTTTTCCCGTCTCAAGGAGTTGGGCAATCACATACTTCGCGGTGTTCACAGGGATAGCGAAGCCTATGCCGATACTGCCTCCTCCGTCGCTCTCAATGGCGGTGTTGATGGCGATAACTTCGCCCTCAATGTTACAGAGGGGCCCTCCTGAGTTGCCGGGATTGATGGTCGCGTCGGTTTGGAACATCTGCGGATAGATGCGGTAGCCGCTCGGCGTGGTGGGGTCGGCGATGTCTTGACGGCGATAGAGGTAGCTGATAACGCCCACCGAGAAACTGCCCTCATAGCGGTAGGGACTTCCAACGGCAATCGCCCAGTGTCCTATCCTCACCCTATCCGAGTCGCCGAGTTTTGCGAAAGGGAAGGGCTTCGTGTCTTCGATTTTTACGAGCGCGAGGTCGCTACGCGAGTCGCCTACCACGCGCCCCGTAAATTCGCGTCCGTCGTTCATGCGAACCGTCACCTTTTCAACGTTTCCGGTGACGTGTTCGTTGGTCAGTATCCAGCCGTCTGCGCGAATGATTACGCCGGAGCCAGTACCCTGCGAGCGGCGTAGCCCGCGCCCTGCGGGGCGCTCTCCGTTGTCGCCATTTTTCGTCTTATAGCCTAGAATGGTGACGACGGCGGGTTCTAGCGCGTCGGCGACATCGCTGAATGCGTCTTGAAGATTGAGGAGGGCGGCTTTGCCTGCCGCGTGGTCTTTCTGCTTCTCTTGTGAATGGGCGGGAACGGACGCGCCCAACAGGAGCGCCATGCCAGCGACTCCCATGAGTCCGCTTCTTGCAATGCGATAGGTGGATGCCTTCTGACGCATTCTGACTCTCCTCCTTACAACGACGGTATTCCCTTTAGACGCTCTCTCCGTAACTTTCGTTTCGCCCATTATTCGCTATCAATACGCCGCTTTCCTGCATAGCGCGATAAATGGCGGGCGGCTCTCCTATTATCGGCGGGAGAGTGGGTACAATAGGACTACTGTTTTACAGATATGGCTTAGTTGGCGGAACATCCTCGGAACGAATCCCCGCTCAACTGCGGAAGTCTAACCATGCTAAAGACGTTACAAACAGGGCGTATCAAGAATCCAAAGCGTTGGGCGGCGCTAGTTGGTCTCATTGGAGGGCTTACCTATGGCATCCTACTCTTACCAACGCCCCGTACTCAAAAAGCGAACTCCTTTGATGGACGCTACACTGTCGTTGTGTCGTCGCCAGGTTATTGGGAGGAGCTTTGGCGCGGATGTTTAGGAGGTAGTAGTCAGTACCGAATTACTCTCTCAGATAACACGCTCCATCAGTCTACACTGGTATACTCCAAAACGGTCTACTGGGATATTGGTATTACAGAGGCGTATATTGAGTATATAAAGGTCGCCTGGAGCAAGGACAGGGCGCGTTTCGCGTTCGATGTTCACTGGGGCGGAATAGGACAGATGCACGATGCGAAAGCGTACGAGGTCGCCTCGATAGAGCGCTTGCGCCCTCTCCCTATTCATTCGTCCTGGCGGGCGGAAGATATGCAGAGGGAGTTCCAACGAGTTCTGGGCGAACAGATTAGCAGATAGCGCCTCCTGTACATCCAGTCAGTTTTCAAAACCCAGCCGCTACTGCCTCATACTATTTTGTGAATTCACTCTATCCTAACGTTTGTCGAGTTAAAAGGAGCCTTCTATGTTGCATAAGCGGTCTCTTCTGCTATTCCTCCCTCTGTTCACTCTACTACTATCCCCCGGCATCGCGCAAAAGTCCTCAAGCACGTTCGCCTTCGTTCATGTCACCGACCTCCACCAGACAGCGAACCGCCCCGCCGACTCGCTTATTCAACTCGCGAACTCCACATCTTCCATGCCGATTCGCCCTTCGTTTGTTATTGCGACAGGCGATATAACCGAGGCGGGAAAGCCTGAAGAGTATGGGCGCGTGAAACAGGCGCTACACAACTTCACCGAGCAGAGGATAGATTTCTACGCTGTTCCCGGCAACCACGACACCCGCTGGACTCCCAATGGCAAACAGGTCTTCGAGAAGGCTTTCGGGAAGACATACCAGTCGTTCGACTACGAGGGGTCGCACTTCCTCCTCCTCGATTCCACCACGCGCCTCTCGCACTGGGGGCACTTCGATAGGGACGAACTCGACTGGCTTGCGAAAGACCTCAAGCGCGTTAAGGCGGAAACCCCCATCTTTCTTTTTATGCACCACTGGACAGGGCGCGACACCGCCGAAAAACGCCCCATTGATAACGAGTACGACTTCTGGCCCCTCTTTGAGGGCAAAAACCTTCTCGCTATTTTTACGGGACACGGGCATCAAGACCTGACATGGATGACGCGGGGAGTGACCTCCGTCATGGCGCAGGGACTCAACGAAGGCTCCTACCATCGTGTTACGGTCTCCCCTGTGCTGGTCACGATTGAGCGCATTACGAGGGAGAACCCGAAAGGCGAGATAGTGGCGCGTATCGCAGTCAAAGGAAACCGCTCTCGCTCGCAACTGCACGCTGGCTGGAACGACCCCAACCTCCCCTTTCTTACACGCCGCAGACCCTCCGCCGGGCTGGAACCACGCGCCTTTCAAGACACCACCGAAGGAGAGTTGGGAGAGTATCGGGTAGACAACGAGGCGTGGAAGCCCCTGAAACGCGATAGCCACGACATCTGGGGCGAGATGTTTCTCACTAAAAGTATTGGTATCGGAGTGCATACGGCAGGAGTGCGTATCACTACAGGGAGCCACGATGTTCTTGAGGACGAACTGATTTTCGAGGTGGAGCGCGAGATTGACGAGCCAAACCGACGCTGGGCGATTGACCTCAAAGACGCGATTCAGTCCGACCCGTTTGTCGGCGACGCCTATGTCTACGTCTCCTGCCTCGATAAATCCGTCTACGCGCTAGATAAGACGAGTGGCAAAACGAAGTGGAGTTATAAAACGGAGGGGGAGATACTCGGCTCTCCGATAGTTCAGGGTGGAACGCTCTACGTCGCCTCGACGGACGGACATCTCTACGCTTTGGAAGCGGATACTGGGCGCTTCGTGTGGAAGTACGACACGGGAAACCCCCTCGTCGCGACTCCTGCGATAGCCAACGGAGTTGTGTGCGTGGGGGGAGTGGATAAAATCGTAGGGATCCGCGCCGATTCTGGAAGTCTCGCGTGGAGCGTTCCCACAAGCGGCTTTTTTCAGTCGCGGGCTGTAACAGACGGGAAAAACTTCTATCTTGGCGGGTGGGGCAACACTCTCTACGCGGTTTCGGCGCAGTCGGGAGTAGTGTTGTGGAGAGCGGCGTTAGGGTTTAACGCGCAAGGACAGGCGAGTTTCTACTACGCCCCCGCTATCGCTTCGCCAGCGGTGGAGG